>CAIXMC010000242.1 GCA_903920405.1 uncultured beta proteobacterium | reverse complement strand
TCCAGCTTTGAAACCCTTAAAACCCTGATGGAACAAGCCCTGAGCAGCGAACAGCCCAATACCTTGTGGGGCAGTGCGCAGGATTTAAATGAAGATGCCTGGGATTTGGCCATCAGCGCCCGTGGGCTGCTGGAATCCGCCCGACTGCTGGATCAGCGCTACCACTTGGTGATGACCAACGTGCCTTATTTGGCGCGTGGCAAACAGACACAAATGCTGAAAGACTATTGCGAACAACATTATCCGAATGCCAAAAATGACTTGGCCAATGTGTTTTTGGAGCGGTGTTTGGAGTTGTGTAATGTAGAAGCGGCTTCCAGCCGCTTTGGAATGCGCCAGGATGGCGCATCTACCGGCGTGGTGCAAATCGTGATGCCGCAGAACTGGCTGGCTCAATCCGTCTATCGTTTAATGAGGATAAAAATTCTTAACGATTCCGCAATGTTGCTCATGGCAAAACTTGGAGCCAGAGCATTTGAAACAATTTCAGGTGAGGTTGTTAATGTGATTCTATTTACGGCATCCGCCAACGGGAGAAACTCGACGAAGAATATTAATATGTTTGATGTCTCCAGTTTGATGTCTATAGGTTGTAAACGCGATGCATTAATTACTGAGAAAATATTATCTAGGAATGGATTTCAATTTTTAAAAGATGGTGATGCTCTCATCACGTTTGGTTCAACTTCTGAATTTCCATCATTGAACCAGTTTGCAGAGAGCTATCAAGGCATTAAAAGTGGTGATGATGGCTGCCATTGTCGACAGTTTTGGGAAGTTAACTGTCTTGATTTGGTGTGGAAATTTGAATTGGGAACAACACGAAAAATAATTGAATATGGTGGTAGAGAGAAGGTTATAAATTGGGGTAATAAAGTTCACTTGGCACGACTGCAAGGACAGGGTGGTTGGGGTCGAAATGGAATAATTGTTAATCAAATGGGGGCTCTTTTTGCTACGCTGCATGCAGGTGAACTATTCGATGGCACTGTGACATGCTTAGTACCAAAGGACCCTAATACTCTGGATGCAATATGGGCATACTGTTCGTCGGCTAGTTATGCAGCTAATGTTCGTACGATTGAAACCGGCGTAGCAGTTTCAAACGCAATCCTTGCAAAAGTGCAATTTGATATTTGCTACTGGCAGCAAGTCGCCGCCGAGCGTTACCCTCACGGCCTGCCCAAACCCTATTCCGACGACCCCACACAGTGGCTATTTCATGGCCACCCTCAACCCGCTACCGACCCATTGCAAGTCGCAGTTGCCCGACTGTTGTGCTATGTCTGGCCGGCAGAGCAGCCCTCACCCCCAGCCCCTCTCCCAGAGGGCGAGGGGAGCAATACCATGGAGCTTTCTGACGAGGCTCACACCTGGATTGCCCGTTGCCAGCGTCTTCATTCCCCTCTCCCTTCGGGAGAGGGGTTAGGGGTGAGGGCGCAGCGCCACGTTGACGACGACGGCATTGTTTGCCTATCAGCAGTGCGTGGCGAACAGCCTGCCCATGAGCGCCTGCTGGCTCTGTTAATAGATGCATGGGAAACCGTCACACCCGGGAGTTGGACCCCCAGCGTTCTGGACAAACTGCTGGCCCAAGCCGACTGTGCAGGCAAAAGTCTGGCCGCGTGGCTGCGGGATTACTTTTTTGAACAACACGCCAAACGTTTCCACCACCGCCCGTTTATCTGGCATGTGTGGGACGGTCAAAAAGACGGCTTTAGTGCCTTGGTCAATTACCACTTGCTCACTGGCAAAAAAATGGAGCGACTCATCCACACTTACCTGGGCGACTGGATTCGCACCCAGGATGCCGGTTTAGCCAATGGCATTGATGGTGCTGCGCTGCGCCTGTCCGCAGCCAAAAACCTCAGCGCCCGCCTGCAAACCATTCTGGAAGGCGAAAAACCCTACGACATTTTTGTGCGCTGGAAGCCTTTGGACGAACAACCCATCGGCTGGAACCCCGACCAAAACGATGGCGTCCGCCTGAACATCCGCCCCTTCATGACCGCCGAAGTCCTGCGCCACAACAAAAAGCCCAAACTCAACATCACCTGGGACAAAGACCGTGGCAAGGATGTCGAATCTGCCCCGTGGTTCCACAAGTTCAACGGCGACCGCATCAATGACCATCATTTGACGCTGGCACAGAAAATAGCAGCGAAAGGAAATACGATATGAAAATTCATAGCTTTGAGTTAGTGAACTTTCGAGGCATTGCCAAAATGTGCCTGACCTTTACCACCAGTACCACTGTACTGGTGGGTGTCAATGGGGTAGGTAAATCATCAGTACTGGATGCATTGGCCATTGCACTGTCCAACTTGACGGCACGCGTGACAGGTCAAGCGACAAAGGCACGAAGCATGTCGCAAGATGACATACGTCTGGGTTCTGACTATGCAAGGCTGCTTGTGAGTGCCGATTTAGGTGAAAATTCGGCAACAGTTTGGGCTGTTGCTCTGAACCGCAAAGCTGGAAAACATTCTGTAGAGCGCAGCAGCGATTTAACAGCGCTGAATGCCCGCGCAAGCTTGTTTGAGTGCCGTTTGCTTCATCGAGAGCAAACGCAAGAGCCAATTAGCCTCCCACTGGCCGTCTATTACGACGTGCATCGTGCTGTATTAGACGTGCCATTGAGAACACGAAACTCACGAAAAAGTTTGCCACGAGATGCGTACAACGATGCACTTGGGCATGGTGGGACTGATTTCAGAGGTTTTTTTACATGGTTTCGTACCCAGGAAGATATTGAAAACGAGCGAATTCGCGATACACCAAGTTACAGAGACAAAAGTTTGTCTGCTGTGCGCAGGGCAATTGAACAGTTCACCCAGTTCACCAATTTGCGTATTCGACGCAAACCCGCCTTGCGGATGACTGTCAATAAAGCAGGTACAGAGCTTAATGTGCTGCAGCTCTCAGATGGAGAAAAATGCATGTTGGCGTTGGTTGGAGATTTGGCCAGACGGCTCAGCTTGATCAACACGGAACGAGATGATCCTTTGTTGGGTGAAGGTGTAGTGCTGATTGATGAGATTGACCTGCATTTGCATCCCAAGTGGCAGCGAACCGTAGTGGCATCTTTTGAGAGAACCTTTCCGAATTGCCAGTTTATTTTTACCACACATTCACCTCAGATCATTGGCGAACTACCACCGATTTCAGTCTTGCTTTTAAAAAATGGAGTTTTGTTGGGTCATGCAGCTCGATCTTTGGGACTGAGAAGTGGGGAAGTATTGGAGGAGTTGATGGACGCTCTGGAGCGTAATCCTGAGGTGACTGGCCACCTTAATACCATCAGTGCATTGATAGATGATGACCAAATTTGTCAGGCTCAGACGCTTTTAAATAACTTGCGTACCAAGGTCGGTGACATACCAGAAGTGTTGGGTGCCCAGGCCGCAATTCAGAGCTTGCAGTGGCTGGTGGAAACCGAAGCATGAGGTTTATCACAAAAATGGCTGAACCCAGGGAGCTTATCCAATGGAAAGCAGCCAACGCCCAAACGCCTCAAAACCTGTTTTATGGTGCTGGCGGCTTTCCCGCCTCGGCCGTGCGCGCAGCGCTTTTGCAAGAGCAATTTCACCTCTGCGCCTACACCATGATGCGCTTGCAAACAGCGCTTGAATGCAAGTCACATGGGCACGATACGCGTGATGCCTGCCACATCGAGCACGTTTTACCGCAGTCGCGAAAAGTGGCAGGCGAGGCTCTTGACTACCATAACATGGTGGCTTGTTATCCACCTAGCAACTCAGGTGTGGCCTGTGAGTTTGGAGCCAAGGCAAAAGAGAATCTTGACCCAGCCACCGGGGGGTTCATTTCGCCTTTGTTGCCCACAGCAGAGCGGCATTTTGCTTTTGATGCGAACGGGGGAATCAGTGGCCGCACAGCCGATGGTGTTGCAACTATACGAGTGTTGAGGCTTGATCATCACGTTTTGATTAATGACCGGGCAGCCATCATACAACGTTTGCTTAAGCCCAAAGGAAAACCGCTGTCTGCACAGGCAGCACGGCGCTTGGCCAGCGAAATTCAAAAACCCGATGCACATCAGTGTTTGCCCGCGTACTGTGTCGCCATTGCGCAGGTGGCTCTCGCCCATGCCGAACGAGAAGAGCGCCGGGCGGCCAGGTTAAAAAAGAAGGCATCGCCATGACGCTGACCGACAAACTGATTGAAAGTGTGCAAGCAGCCGCCAGGGTTAACCGTTCTCTCATGGTTGCACCCGCCGCCATTTTGTGGACTGATGCGGACCGTCTATGGGAACCTGCCATTTTGAAATTGA
>CAIXMC010000241.1 GCA_903920405.1 uncultured beta proteobacterium | reverse complement strand
TGTGTGTAAGGCAACACACTTCCCTTCACCACACGCCCCCAGTCCAGATTCAGACCATAAGCACCTGTGGCGTAGCGCATTCCTAACCCAAGACTGACCAATTGATCGGACTCCGGTTTGTTCGCATTGACCACGCTGTTGTAGTTATTGACCCAGCCACCTTCAACAAAGCCAATCGCCCGCAGCCCTGGCTTAAGTTCGGGGCTTGTCAATTCCATCGACAAAGACATGCCCTTGTCGCCAGAAATGGGTCTCTCACCCGTTCCGCGCACAGATGTAGCACCGCCAATCCCAAATTGCTCGCCTGAGATCAGCGCATTTTTGGTGTATTGATACTGACCTCGCCAACCCCACAACCACCCCTTGGACAAGGCAGACATGTAATTTGCACCCCCACGCAACGCCCGCCAGTTGGCTCTGCCAATGCGCGGATCTTCGGCCTGGTAAGCGGTCAAGTCGCTGTCTGCACCATTGCCCAAATTCATCACCAAATCTGTGTTGAAACCCCATACGGCTGTATCAGACTCCACTTTAGCGGTATAACCCAGTGAGAGGGGTTGGCTTTTTCGATCCACCTGCCCAGGTGCAACCATGCCATTGATTTGAGAGGCGTTAAACCGCTTTTGCTCCAACGCTGCCGACAAGTAGGTGCGCCACCCACCCACAGGTGCCAGGTAATGGCTGTAATTGATACCGTAGGTTTGACCAGCACCTGTGCTGTTGAATTCTCCAAAACTGCCCACCACATCAGACTTGGTGTAGCTGACACCCAATACTCCCCCCTGTGCATACAAAGGAATGCGGTAATTCAGGCCAAGCTGTTTGACATCGCTGGTGCGTGCTATCGATGTGGTGTAGGCCGCAGAGAACTGGTGGTCCCGCCCCAGTATGTTGGAATGGTTGCCCACCACGGTCAAACGGTCTTGCCCTGTTGCATCTGAGCCTGTGTTGGACAGACCCACCGATACATTCCAGGGTTTGCTTTCTTTCACCATCAGCTTGACATCAATTTTGTCGGCTTCTTCAGATTCTTTGAGTGACACCTGCATTTGTTTGCCAGGGTTTTCATTACCGATGGCCGTCTGAACCGCCAACCTAGTGAAGTTGGGGGCTACACCTGCTTGCAGCTCTGGCACACTGGCCAAAATATTGCCTTGGGTAAAGTGCTTGTTGCCTTGAACTGTGACTTTGCCAATCACAAATTTGACAATGATCAAGGTCACACGACCACCCAAATTTTGCGGTGGTAACGACACGCGATGCAGGAGGTAACCTCTGGCTTTGAGTGCTGCTTCATAGGTAGCAGTGGCTTTTTGCAGGGTGATCAGCGTGGCATCCGGCACGACAAAAGGGGCCAGTATTTTTCTGCTTTCCTGGGCGCTCAAGGGGTTGTCGCCCTTGATGTCAAAAGCGCTTATTTTGAATTTGGCCGTGGCCCCGGTGGCTTGCTCCATGGGTGCTTGTGCCAAGGCTTCTGGCAGAACGGTTTTTTGTGCATGGAGAGAGGCAATATTGAAAAGCAGGATGCACCCTAGCAGTACTTGGCCATGACGGCGTGTCGGTACAAACCGTTGTATTGAATGATTCAAATTAAACATGAGAGGGAACGCCTTTAACGACATTGGTTGCTGGATGGTTTGCTGACTTCACCCAACACACTGTAGAGCATGGGGTTGGCTTGGTTGGGCATGGGGACCTTGTCAAATTGAATGAACAAAGGTGTGACAGCAGGCCTTCCTGTGCGGCCATCGTTGCCTGCAAAGCCCGTTTCGCCGCGCCCCAGGTGCAGGGTTTGCTGGGTGGTCGATGTGACTTCAATATGACCCTCACGAACATAGACAAACAACCCTTCATCATCTGCAGACACCGTACCACTCGAGAACAATTGAGACACATTGACCGGCACTTTGTCTGGACGCTGCATATTGTCGAGCGTTGGGGCTGTGATGGGACGGGATTGTGTTTTGCTGACCCACAGGCCTTGACCGGCTTGAAGTGTCTGGATGCCCGTTTGCCCCATTCGCATCACGTCAATGCTGCCCAACCAGGTAAAGAACTTGCAGTCTTCCTCTTCACTGCAATCCAGATCAAGACCTGTTCCACGAATGCCAACCGTGGCCGTTGGCGTTTTGAAGCTGACGTGGCGTTGGTTGGTTTTGCCGATGATGCCCGTCAGGGCGCGCATGGAACCTCGCAGCAGCGAAATGAGGAAATTGCCTTCCCCCGGGGTTTTTTCATCAAATACAAAACTATCGACCTTGAACTTGGTGTTGGTGCCCAAAGTGAGACGGCTGTCATCACGAAAGATCAGAACGCCCTTGGCATCTGCTCCTGTAGCTATCGTGTCGCCAGAATACACACTGGCACCAGCCACCATAATGCGCTTTGATCCTGAAAAATCAAGTGCATGAATATCGCCTTGTGCCAAGATCAGCTTGGCGCTGGCGGCAATGGTGTTGGGGCGTGCTTTTTCTGAAACAAAGGCAGATTCAGCCCGACAGTCTGCACCACACAGCCTGGCATCAAAGTCAGTGCCGCGTATGCCAACCGTGGCTGTGACAGTTCTGACTTGGGCTGCGTTGGGAGCGCCTTTGGAAATCAGACCGGTGATCGCCCGAAAGCCGCCACGTAACAATTGCATGATCATGCTGTTGCTGGCAGATCCCTGGCTGTACTGGTATTGCTGAACCACCATTTCAGAGTTGGGTCGCAGTGTCATGCGAGTGCCATCGTTGAGTTTGATAATGGCTGTCGCCCCTGCAGATGTGGTCAGACGGTCACCCTCGCTGAACGGCAGGCCTTTGCCCAGTGTGCGTGGGATTTGGCCCTGCAACTGGGCAAAGCCTGCGCCTCGTGAAAATTCAACCACACCCGCGTTTTGCGCCCAGGCTGAGAGTGATAGGCCAAGCAGCAGCCAGGTCAGGATAATTCGCATGGTGTGTATGTTGATTAACGTGTGCATGATGCCCCCTCGACCACGATGATGGATGGGTCCTTTTTGGTTTCAGGTGTTGGATCGTAGGTTGTATTGTCCTGGGTTGCACTTTCGTCTTGCCCAAATTCATCAGTAGCCTGACGGGTCTGCCCATCGTAGGAATGACTAAGAGCATCAAAAGCTGACGCATTTCTGGCAACTGCCTCGGTAATCACGGAAATCGGGGGGTCAGTTTCATAAACCTGTGTCATCAAAACTTGTGCAAAATTATTGTTGAATGTGACCGTTTCAACGTTGGCTTGTTCTGCGACCTGTGCCTCAGGTTCAGACAGAACAGGCTCTGGTGTAAGACTCACAGGTGGCGGAGTTTTGGGTAAACCGCTGGCGGTGTAGCTGATTGGCGAACCCACTGTAGTGGCCATAGGTCCGAACATGACTGAGCCTTCAGCACTGACCTTCACACCCGCAGGAGCAACAACAGAGCTGTTTTGAACGTAATTGTTGGCAGCAGTGAATAGGGCTGAGCCTGCTTTTGAGTTGATGGGACCATGAAGTGTCATGTCGCCTGAGCTGGTCAGATTAGTCGCAGTCAATGTGATGTTGCCGCCGGCATTTACCCCTGGTGTGCCGATCGTCAAGGGGCTGTTGGCGGTGATGCTCACTGTGCGGTTTTCGTTGTTGGCCACCACATCGCCCGATGTGCTGATGTGCCCCTTGTTATTGACCACAATGTTGCCATTGGCTGCAACAATGCCTTGTATGTCAAGGCTTTGTGGATAGGTCAAATTGGTCAATTCAATATTGCCTGCACCGGTTGAAGTGGCATTGAAACTGCTGACTTGATTTTGTGCATGGTTGAGCAATGTATCAGTCATCGATCGTGTGGTGAGCAACCCTGCTGTGGTTAATGCGCCTGTCTGGGTAATGCTGCCGTTTTGTGCCAGCAAAGTCAGCGATGAACCACTGGTAGCACCCACACGCAAATTTCCAACACTTTGCTCAATGACGATGGGGCCACTGAGCGCGATGCTGCCCCCTGTTTGGGAAAAATTGCCTTTCACAGTCATGGACGCACTCCCCAGCAATGCACCACCTGTTTGACTGTACTGCGTGGTGGTCACGCTGTTTGCTATCGACAGATTGCCACCGGTCAGTACCAATGCCCCCGTGCTGCTGATGGATTGCAGCGAGGTGTTACCCGCGTTGGCATCGTAGGTGACGGATGCACCTGCGGGTATAACAACTTCGCGTACGTTCGTTCCTTCGGGCAGGGTATCCCATTGGGTAGGGTCACTCCATAAACCACTGCCTGTGGCAGTCCATGTCGATACGGGTTTGGTACTGATGCTGGCAACAGCTTTGACAGTGGTAGTGTTCAATATGTAGTTGGCCGCATCTGCACCGCCCAAGACAACACCAGAGATGGTGACGGTCTTGTCTGTGCCAACATTTTTGTCGCTAAAGCTACCTGTAGCACCTGTCACCGACACGTTGTCGCCATCAACCGTACCGAGCAAGTTGGCACTGACAGTGCTGATCTCTGCGCTGGTGTTGCCGTCGTAGGTTTTACTGGCCGCTGTGACTGTTGCCAGTGTCAGGCTTTTTGCGCTGATGTCCGCATGGGTACTGCCTGCGGTGCTTGCAATTTGATAGTTGCCAGCATCTGTGCCTGCCAGGCTGCCACCGTTCACGGTCACGGTTTTGGCTGTGCCGACGTTTTTAGTGTCAAAAGTGCCGGTCAGTCCGCTCAAGCTGACATCTTCACTGCCTATCACGCCGGTCAGGGTGTTGGAACTCACGGTTGCGACTGAGTTGCCGTCGTAGATTTTA
>CAIXMC010000240.1 GCA_903920405.1 uncultured beta proteobacterium | reverse complement strand
TCAAAAACACCATCTAATCAATTGATTTTATTGGAATCACGAGATTTTTGGACAATTTTTCAATCCTTAAAATATATACATATTGATTTCAATCATATTTTTTCGAGGAACTGCAGTTTGTCCACCAACTTCCGTCCAAATTTCAACCCCATTTCATTGCCATTTCGGGGAGGTCTGATCTTTAACTCTGACGGCCAAATGCGGAACTTATTGTTGACCATATCCTAAAATAAAGGCATGATAAAACCTGAACCTACCCTTGAGCGACTGAGCGTTGCCAAATCCTTGTTGCTCACGCCTTTTGGTCTGGATGACTCCCACCTGTTTCGTACTCTCGCCGAGATCAAAGCCTATAAGGTAGATGAGGCTGACCTTTATTTTCAATATACCCGCTCCGAAAGTTGGGGCCTTGAAGAAGGCATTGTCAAAACAGGAGCATTTTCTATTGATCAGGGCGTGGGAGTGCGTGCCGTGATGGGTGAAAAAACTGCTTTTGCCTATTCAGACGATATTTCAGAGGCATCGCTTCTGGACGCGGCCAGAACTGTCAGGTCAATTTCAACTATAGCCCAATCAGGACAAGCGCGAATAGCTACAAAGATAATAGCATCCTCACGTTCCTTGTACCAAGAGATGGACCCTATTGCCAGTCTGGACAGCAATGCTAAAGTTGCGCTGTTGGGCAAAGTGGAACAACTTGCCCGTGCCAAAGACCCGCGTGTTATTCAGGTAATGGCGGGCTTGGCCGCTGAATATGACGTGGTGTTGTTGGCGTGTGCTGATGGCACATTGGCAGCCGACATTCGTCCTTTGGTGCGCTTGAGTGTGACGGTGATTGCCGAGCAAAAAGGCCGACGCGAGTCTGGCTCTTTTGGTGGCGGGGGGCGATTTGGCTTTGCTTATTTTGACGACGCCATGCTAGGTCATTATGTCGATAGGGCCGTGAACGAGGCATTGACCAACCTCGAAGCCCGCGCAGCGCCAGCGGGTGAAATGACAGTGGTGTTAGGACCGGGCTGGCCTGGCATTTTGTTGCATGAAGCTGTGGGTCACGGTCTGGAAGCCGACTTTAACCGCAAGGGTTCGAGTGCTTTTAGCGGTCGCGTGGGGCAGCGCGTGGCGGCCAAAGGGGTCACCGTGTTGGACGATGGCACCTTGGCCTATCGTCGTGGCTCGATCAATATTGACGATGAAGGCAACACCAGCAGTTGCAACGTCTTGATTGAAGACGGCATTTTGCAAGGTTACCTGACGGACACCATGAACGCACGCCTGATGGGGTTGCAGCCCACAGGCAATGGTCGTCGGGAAAGTTACGCCCATGTGCCTTTGCCACGCATGACCAACACCTACATGCTGGGTGGCGACACACCGCCCGAAGAAATTGTGGCCAGCATCAAAAAAGGCTTGTATGCCACCAATTTTGGCGGCGGTCAGGTGGACATTACCTCGGGTAAATTTGTGTTTTCGACAAGCCAGGCGTATTGGGTGGAAAACGGCAAAATTCAATACCCCGTCAAAGGGGCCACGTTGGTCGGCAGCGGACCAGAATGTCTCAAGCACATCAGCATGATTGGCAACGACATGAAGCAAGACAGCGGTGTAGGCACTTGCGGCAAAGAAGGACAAAGCGTACCAGTAGGGGTAGGTCAGCCGACTTTGCGAATCGAAGGACTCACGGTAGGAGGTACGGGTGCGATTCAAAGTGAATAGTGATCAGGGAAGTCTTCATACCATCACTTCTTTCTTTTGGTTACTGCTACCCAATCCACGCTCACCCCTTTCAGACTCCCTCAAGTTATCAACCACGTCGAAATCGACGTGCTCGACGGGAAGAATCAGGGCCTGGGCTACGCGATCACCAGCTCTGATCAATGATACACATCTGTCATCTTTTGTCAGTTTCACCATCAATTCTCCACGGTATCCAGAATCAATCACGCCTACACAGTTGGCCAATCGAATCCCTTCCTTAAACCCGTGACCACTCCGGCTAAATACAAGCATCACGTGGCCTTTGGGCACTTCAAACGATAGTCCGGTTCTGCATAAAACAGGATGAAGCGAATCAATATTTTCCTGCTTTTGCGAAGCAACATCCAGCGCATGGATGTCAAAACACGCATCGCCTTCGTGCGCGTATGTCGGGACAATGGCCCGTTCGTCCAGTTTCTTGATTTTTACTTTCATAGTCGATCTTTAATAGGTAAAAACATTGATATAAATCAACTGTTTCCTAACTGTTTCCTTATACCAGCACACGCTCAATACCACCGTCGTTGGCCGTCTTGACGTAATCAGTCATCCACTGCTCGCCCAGAATCTGCCGTGCCATTTCGACTACGATGTAGTCCGCCTCTAGCACACCTTTGTGAAGGTCTTCATGAAAGCGGCTCAGGCCTTGCAGACAGGCGGGGCAAGTGGTCAATATTTTGAGATTGTCCCTGGCACCCACGCCACTGAATGCACGCAACTGCTTTTCACCCTGAAGAATTTCTTCCTCCTTGCGAAAACGCACCTGGGTGGAAACATCAGGGCGGTTCATGGCCAGCGTACCAGACTCGCCACAGCAGCGTTCAGACTCAATCACCTGATGGCCCAGTAGCGCTTTAACTGTGACAAGAGGCTCTTGCAATTTCATCGGGCTGTGGCAGGGGTCATGAAACAAAAAAGCACCGGCGTGGGGCAGCGTGATGCCTTTTTCTAGTAAAAATTCATGGATGTCAATGATGCGGCATCCCGGGAAAATACTTTCAAACTCATAGGCTTGCAACTGGTCGTAGCAAGTGCCGCAGCTCACTACCACCGTTTTGATGTCCAGATAATTCAAGGTGTTGGCCACCCGATGGAACAAAACGCGGTTATCGGTGATGATTTTTTCGGCCTTGTCAAATTGACCGCTGCCGCGCTGCGGATAGCCACAACACACATAGCCCGGTGGCAGCACGGTTTGTACGCCCGAATACCACAGCATGGCCTGCGTGGCCAATCCGACCTGGCTAAACAAGCGCTCAGACCCACACCCTGGAAAGTAAAACACAGCTTCAGACTCCGCTGTGGTCGTTTTAGGATTGCGGAGGATGGGCACATAGTCACGGTCTTCAATGTCAAGCAGTGCGCGTGCTGTTTTGTTGGGCAAGCCAGCGGGCAGCTTTTTATTCACAAAATGAATCACCTGCTCACGCAAAGGGGCAGTGCCTAGCGTGGCAGGCGGTGCTTTGGTTTGCTGTCGTGCCACCACTTTGAGCATGTCCGCAGCAAAGCGTTGCGCCTTGATGGCCAGATGAACCATGATGGAGCGCGTCAGGCGAATGGTTTGGGGTTGCGTGGCGTTGAGCATGAACATGGCCGCAGCACCCGCTGGCCGAAAACTTTTTTTACCCATTTTGCGAAGCAGATTTCGCATGTTCATCGACACATCGCCAAAATCAATTTTCACAGGGCATGGCGGCAAACATTTGTGGCAGACCGTGCAGTGGTCTGCTACGTCTTCAAACTCTTGCCAGTGTCTGATGGATATGCCACGTCGGGTTTGTTCTTCATACAAAAAAGCCTCGACCAATAACGACGTGGCCAAAATTTTGTTCCGAGGGCTGTAGAGTAAATTGGCACGCGGCACATGCGTGGAACACACAGGTTTGCACTTGCCGCAACGCAGGCAATCTTTCACGCTGGCTGCAATTTGGCCAATATCGCTTTGCTGCATGATGAGCGATTCGTGCCCCATCAAACTAAAACTGGGGGTATAGGCGTTGGTCAAATCGGCATATAAGAAATCAGGCTCTAACGCCTGTCCAGACTGCATAGTTAGCTCATTATTTCGTAGCAATTTGCCTTTGTTAAAGTGCCCTAGCGGATCGACTTTGGCCTTGTAGCGTGCAAAGGGTGCCAGTTCGGCATCGGTTAAATACTCCAGTTTGGTAATGCCTATGCCATGCTCTCCAGAAATAACACCGTCCAGACTGCGTGCGAGCGCCATGATGCGTTTGACCGCGCCATGGGCAGTCTGGAGCATGTCGTAATCATCGCTATTGACAGGAATATTGGTATGCACATTGCCATCCCCTGCGTGCATGTGCAGCGCCACCCAAACCCTGCCTTTGAGCACCCTTTGGTGAATGGCCACACATTCAGTAAGAATGGGCGCGAAGGCATCGCCGCTGAAAATCTGTTGCAACGGCAGGCGAATTTGTGTTTTCCAACTGGCACGCAGGCTGTGATCCTGCAATGAATCAAACAGGGCTTCAACATTTTCAAGCCAGACCAACCACAGAGAACGCACTTCACCCAAAAGTGTGAGCGCCTGTGAGACCCTGTCTTCGAGCATTTCTGCGGCAGGAATTTCATCGGCATCATGCACCAGCGGCAGGTTGCCCTGAGTGAAAAACTCAATCAAGGCATCACACAAAACCAGTTTGTTATGCAGACTCAATTCAATGTTAATGCGATCAATGCCATCGGTGTACTCTGCCATGCGCGGCAGCGGAATCACCACATCTTCATTGATTTTGAAGGCATTGGTGTGTTTGCTGATGGCCGCAGTGCGCTTGCGATCCAGCCAGAATTTTTTGCGAGCCTCGGGGCTGACGGCAATAAACCCCTCGCCGTGACGTGAATTGGCAATGCGCACCACCTCAGAGGCCACACGCGCCACATCGTTGTCATCATCACCAGCAATGTCACCAAACAATACCATCTTGGGCAGCGTCATGTTGGTGCTTGACTGTGCAGCGCGTTTGGATTTGGTGGCATAGCCAACAGCCTTCAAATAGCGGTCATCCAGATGCTCCAGTCCCGCCAGCACAACGGGGGAATGTCCCAGCTCCTGCCTGCTTTTTTGCAAAGAGAACATGAAGTCCTTGATCTCGACGATCGCAGGCACTGCATCTTTGGCATTGCCAAAAAATTCCAGACACACTGTGCGAACATGGTGGGGCATACGGTGAACCACCCAACGTGCGCTGGTGATCAATCCATCGCAACCCTCTTTTTGAATACCGGGTAAGCCGCTTAAAAACTTGTCGGTCACATCCTTGCCCAGACCTGCTTTACGGAAGGTATTGCCTAAAATTTCCAGCCGTTCAGTGCGAAGGTGCGTGATGCCGTCAGCTTTGAAATACCGCAGCTCAAAACTGGCCACCTCCACATCGTGAATTTTGCCCATGTTGTGCTGCAGGCGGGTCACTTCAAGCCATTGCGCATCAGGCGTGACCATGCGCCAACTGGCCAGATTGTCTAAAGCTGTCCCCCACAACACGGCCTTTTTGCCCCCTGCGTTCATGGCAATGTTGCCACCGATGCACGAGGCCTCGACCGACGTGGTATCCACAGCAAAGACAAAACCGGCACGCTCGGCAGCATCAACCACCCGCTGGGTCACCACACCGGCTTGCGTCCAAATGGTGCCCACCTCATGATTCGTCTCGGGAAGTTGGACCATTTCAACCTCGGTCATGGCTTCGAGTTTTTCAGTGTTGATGACCACACTTTTCCAGGTCAAAGGAATGGCGCCACCGGTGTAGCCCGTGCCGCCGCCCCTTGGAATAATCGTCAACCCCAAGTCAATGCAGCCCTTGACCAAATGCGCCAGTTCGGACTCAGTGTCAGGTGTCAGCACCACAAACGGATACTCTACCCGCCAGTCGGTTGCATCCGTCACATGACTCACCCGTGAGAGTCCATCAAACTTGATATTGTCTTTGCCTGTCAGCTTGGCCAAAGTGCGTCGGGTTTTACTGCGCAGCCCGGCGGTTTCAACAAAAGACGCATCAAACGTTTGCACAGCCTGGTGGGCAGCATCCATCAACAGCCCCACCATGACATCACGATCGAAATCTGTTTGTGGCGTGCGACGTTTTTGCACTTCACTCAGGCGATGCTCTAGGGCCTGAACCAGCAATATCCGTCGTTTGGGGTTATCGAGCAAGTCATCCTGCAAATAAGGATTGCGCTGCACCACCCAAATGTCGCCCAATACTTCATACAGCATACGCGCCGATCGCCCCGTGCGTCGTTCTTCACGCAACACGTTGAGCCATCCCCAAGCGGGTTCGCCCAACAGACGAATCACAATTTCGCGGTCAGAAAACGATGTGTAGTTGTACGGAATTTCGCGGACACGCTCCGAGGGCAGGTGCGCAGCAAAGGTGGGCAAAGAAAAATGGGGCACAGTGGGAGTGTTCATGGGTGACCAAGGCGAAGCAAGAAGAGCTGCATGCGTTATGCAAGCCCTGCGGGCTGAAGGTGAATGATATTACCGCAGCACCAGAGAAGCTCTGGTGGACTCTTTGTATCTTGTGTGTCAAAGTGATGTGAATCCTTCATAACCAGCATAAAGCAAAGCGCAAAAGCCAGTCACAGCAACACATCGTCGTTCACAATGATTCCGTATTGCGCTTCGATCCATACGAGCGGGTGCGATTCAAAGTGATGTGGGCATTGCACCGACACTCAACAAAAACTCACATATGGGAGCACTGGCATCTTGCCCGCTTCTACGAGCTACAGAGAATTCCACATCAGCTTGAATCGCACCCCCTTGTATCCCTGATAAGCATCGTTTATTTGATGATGTGTTATCATGACATCAACTTTCAACGCTTTACATTGTGGCGAAAATGAGACAAATTTGTTTTTGCCGGTATTGTTTAATTAAATAAATTATTTAATTAAAACAGTAATTTACATGCTAAGCGAGATACCTGAAAGTAAACATTCGGTCAACTTATTGGTGCAAAAAAGTCTATAAAAATCAATCATTTAGACATTCATACGAAAGCATCAAATGGCAAAAAACAGGTTTTCTTACCCGTAAGTTGTTGATTCGTAAAGACTGCGGAATGGGTTTACAGAATGTTTACACCTAAAATAACTTTGCACCCGTCAGAATTTGCTGATGGATGCCAAGTATTTGTTTGATAGTCCTTTACTTTTCGGAGTCACCAAATGGCAAAAGAAAAATTTGCACGCACCAAACCCCACGTCAATGTGGGAACGATCGGTCACGTTGACCACGGCAAGACTACGCTAACGGCTGCGATAACCTCTGTGCTCGCAGCCAAGTTTGGCGGCACCGCCAAAGCCTATGACCAAATTGACGCTGCCCCCGAAGAAAAAGCCCGTGGCATCACCATCAACACCGCGCACGTTGAATACGAAACTTCCAAGCGCCACTATGCCCACGTTGACTGCCCTGGACATGCTGACTATGTGAAAAACATGATTACAGGTGCCGCTCAAATGGACGGTGCCATTTTGGTTTGCTCTGCTGCAGATGGCCCCATGCCCCAAACCCGCGAACACATTTTGTTGGCTCGCCAAGTGGGTGTGCCTTACATCATTGTTTATCTGAACAAGTGTGACATGGTGGATGATGCCGAACTGCTTGAACTTGTTGAAATGGAAGTTCGTGAATTGCTTGACAAGTACGACTTTCCGGGTGATGCCACCCCCATCATTCACGGTTCAGCCAAAATGGCCATGGAAGGCGACAAAGGTGAACTTGGCGAAATTTCCATCATG
>CAIXMC010000239.1 GCA_903920405.1 uncultured beta proteobacterium | reverse complement strand
GCGTTCGGCGTTCTCGCGGTTGCCTGCGTTGTTTTCGGCGGTATCCGTCCACCCGCCTTTTTTGTCAATGGAAAAATAGCCATTGTGAACAGCCTCAGCGGCATGGCGAAAATCCACCTCGTCAAACAGGCTTTGATAGGCCGGCAATTTGGCAGCACGGGTGTATTCCTCTTCAAAAATGCGAGCGTAATCGCCTTTTTGAGGGTGGCCTGCTGCGTCGTAACTGCGATAACGGCTGACCTCATCAATGAAAAACAGGCTCAAGACCTTGATGCCCATTGGGCGAAGTCGCAATTCCTTGTCCAGATGTTCACGGATGGTTCTGCAAATCATTTCGCGCTGCACGGCCAGGGCATCCACGTCGCCGTGGGCTTGACCTGTCTGCAAGAAAACTTCACCACCGGGGTAGCGCAGTTCCATAAACGCCGCACCTTTGGCCGCGTTGATTTCACCGATACGGCAACCTGCATACAGGGCGCGGCCTGTCGTTTGCTCCAGGTTATCGCCGTCGGACACCACCACTTCGCGGCGCTGAACACCTGTTGCACCCTGCATGTCCAACTCTACTTTGGCACCGACCCCACTTTTTCCACGAATGACAGGTGCTAAAAAACGCATGTATGGCTTGTTGTGCGCAGCCTCCACGGTGGCCGAGGCCACTTCAATTTGTTTGACCAGTTTGCGCTCGTAGGCATCCACCGCATCGAGGCGAAATACCATGTGATGTTTGCTCGCGTGGGTGGCCGAATAGCGCAGGGTACACAGCGGGTTCATGGCGGCCAGTGCCTCCTTGCCACGCCCCTCCAGACCGCCATCCACGCTTTGCGGCTCATCAACAATCACAATCGGTCGGGATTTTTTGATCAGATCAATTGGCTTTTCACCACCGGTTTTCTCGCTGTCCTTGTAGAGGTTATTGATGTCCTTTTTGTTAATGGCCCCGACTGTGACCACCATGATCTGAATATGGGCACTGGTCGCAAAATTGCGAACCTGACCCAATTTTGCAGAGTCGTACAAAAAGAAGTCAAACGGCACCCCTGCGTACAGCCCCCTGAAGTGATCTTCGGTCATTTGCAAAGATTTATAGACACCTTCCTTGATGGCCACCGAAGGCACCACAATGACAAACTTGCTAAAACCGTAGCGCTTGTTCAGCTCAAACACGGTGCGCAGATAAACATAAGTTTTGCCCGTACCGGTCTCCATTTCTACGGTGAAGTCGCCAGACTCCAGTTTGGCAGCCGGTGCCAGGCCGTGACGCAATTGCACCTCGGCCAGATTGGCCAGCAACTGGTCATCTGACAGGCTCAAGCGATTGCCCACGCCCAAATCAGATTCAGCCATGCCCAAGCTTATTTGGGTGGTATCGGCGTGCAGTGTCACGGTAAATTCAGTGCGGCAAACCTCTTGCCCGCGAAAAAGATCACACACGGCCTCGATGGCTTGCAACTGGTAGTCCAGATCGGGTTCAAAGTGAAGTTTCATGGGGTGGTTTTGATGGAGGTCATTGCTAAGGATGTGGTCAATAATAAGTTCCCCATTTGGCTCGTCAGATTTGGGTGCACTGCGTCGTTACAAATCGCTTATGTGGCTGGGCCACACCGCACGATTTGCGCCTAGCATTGCATCCCAACTCTGACGGCCAAATGCGGAACTTATTATTGACCATATCCTAAGTAAGGGTGTCACGGTTGATCTGTTT
>CAIXMC010000238.1 GCA_903920405.1 uncultured beta proteobacterium | reverse complement strand
TCAGTTCGGTCGCTTTTTCACCGGCCAAATCACGGCCGCAGGCAAAGTGCCACCGGCCAAGGTGTTCGTGATTGGCGCAGGGGTTGCAGGCTTGGCTGCCATTGGCGCATCCGTGGGTTTGGGTGCCATTGTGCGTGCCAACGACACCCGCCCCGAAGTGGCTGATCAAATCAAATCCATGGGCGGTGAATTTGTGCCGGTGGATTATGTTGAAGAAGGCACTGGAGTTGGTGGCTACGCCAAGGTCATGAGCGAAGGCTTTCAAAAAGCCCAGCGTGCCACGTTTGCCAAGCAGGCCAAAGAGGTGGACATCATCATCACCACGGCGCTTATTCCCGGCAAACCCGCTCCTCGTTTGATTACTGCCGAGATGGTTCAGTCGATGAAACCCGGCAGCGTGATTGTGGATATGGCAGCCGAACAAGGCGGCAATTGCGAACTGACTGAACATGGCAAAGTGGTTGTCAAACACGGTGTCATCATCATTGGCTATAGCGATTTGCCCAGCCGCCTTCCCACCCAGTCCAGTCACTTGTATGCCACCAATTTATTCAGACTGACCGAAGAATTGTGCAAAACCAAAGACGGCATCATCAACGTCAATATGGATGATGAAGTCTTGCGTGGCACCACAGTGGTCAAGGAAGGCAACATCACTTGGCCACCACCTGCTCCAAAATTGTCGGTTGCACCTTCTGCTACCCCTACCCCTACCCCTAAACCTGCTGCTGCGCCTTCGGCCAAAAAAGGCCACGGTCACGGTGCTGCCAGCGAGCCTATGGCTGGCAACAAACTGGCCATGATGTTTGCTGTGGTGGCTGCACTGTTTTGGTTCGTGGGCGCCAACGCGCCGGGTGCTTTCCTGGCGCACTTCACTGTGTTTGTGCTGGCGTGCTTTGTGGGCTACATGGTGGTCTGGAATGTCACCCCCGCCCTGCATACACCCTTGATGAGTGTGACCAACGCCATCAGCAGCATCATTGCCATTGGCGCTTTGATACAAATTGCCCCGCCTTTGAGTGATGCAAGCCTCCCTCCCAACGAGTGGATACGCTATCTGGCGGTGTTTGGCATTGTGCTTACCGCCGTCAACATGTTTGGCGGGTTTGCCGTCACTCAGCGCATGCTGGCCATGTTCCGCAAATAAGCACTGGAGAACCTTTATGACTGGTAACGTATCAACTGTCTCCTACATTGGAGCCATCATTCTTTTTATTTTGAGTCTGGGGGGCTTGTCCAACCCTGAATCTTCGCGCCGTGGCAACCTGTACGGCATGATTGGCATGACCATCGCGGTGTTGGCCACCATTTTTGGACCGCGTGTGAGCATGGCAGGCGTTCCGTGGATCATTGCAGCCATGCTGGTGGGCGCTTGCATTGGCATCTACGCCGCCCGTACTGTTCAAATGACGCAAATGCCAGAACTCGTGGCCTTGATGCACAGCCTGGTGGGGCTGGCTGCCGTTCTGGTCGGATTTGCCAGCTACATTGATCATTCGGTTGTTCTCTTCGGTGCTGACAAGTCCATTCACGAGATTGAGATTTACATCGGTATTTTGATCGGTGCCGTGACCTTTTCGGGGTCGCTTATTGCGTTTGGAAAACTTAACGGAAAAATTGGCGGCTCTCCCATGCTCTTGCCAGGTCGCCATTGGCTGAATTTGACCGGTTTGCTGGTGGTTATCTGGTTTGGATGTGCTTTTCTGAACGCAGAATCCATCGCAGATGGCATGATGCCCCTGTTTGTGATGACTGCCGTTGCACTTTTGTTTGGTATTCATATGGTCATGGCCATTGGCGGCGCGGACATGCCGGTGGTGGTGTCCATGCTCAACAGTTATTCTGGCTGGGCGGCAGCAGCCACAGGCTTTATGCTGTCCAATGACTTGTTGATTGTGACCGGTGCGCTGGTGGGTTCGAGTGGTGCCATTCTGTCGTACATCATGTGCAAAGCCATGAATCGCAGCTTTATCAGTGTGATTGCAGGTGGCTTTGGTACGGGGAGCGGCAAACTCGCCGTGACGGGTGACGCCCTGGTGCCGGCAGGCGAGGTCACTTCTATTTCCAGTGTTGACACTGCCGAACTGCTGCGTGAAGCCAAAAGCGTCATCATCGTTCCAGGTTATGGCATGGCCGTAGCGCAGGCACAGCACACGGTGTTTGAGATTACGAAGGTCTTGCGCGATCGGGGTGTCAATATTCGCTTTGGCATTCATCCGGTGGCAGGGCGTATGCCAGGTCACATGAATGTGCTGCTGGCCGAAGCCAAAGTGCCTTATGACATCGTGATGGAAATGGACGAGTTGAACGATGATTTTCCAAAAACCGATGTTGCCATGGTCATTGGTGCGAACGACATTGTGAACCCCGCTGCCCAGGATGACCCCAACAGTCCGATTGCCGGTATGCCCGTGTTGGAAGTCTGGAAGGCCAAGACCTCCATTGTCATGAAGCGCAGCATGGCATCGGGGTACGCTGGCGTTGATAACCCTTTGTTTTACAAAGAAAATAACAGAATGCTATTTGGCGATGCCAAGAAAATGCTCAATGAGGTGCTGACTGCATTGAAAGCGTAAGGGCGATGCACCCTGAGACTACTGCAGGCCATCGCAATGGGCGAAGTGAAAGAACGGCCGGGTAACCCAGCTACTTTTGATCACTGCCGTTCGAACTAACTTTCATGGCATCCAGTCCACTCTAAATGATGAAAGCACCCCTGGGACCGAGGGCATCTTGCCCCCGCTCCTTAAGATTGATTGTTGCATGAACCATCACTTGAATCCTGTCAGCCCTTGGTCGTGGCGTTCGCTGCAGACCCGTATTACCGTGCTGACACTCACTGCTTTTTTGTTCAGTATCTGGTCACTGTCATTTTTTGCCAGCCGCATTCTGCACAGTGATGTTGAAAAATTGCTCAGTGAGCAACAATTTGCCACCGCGTCATTACTTGCCAGTGACATTCATCGCTCACTCACTGAGCGACTGGCCACACTGGAAACCGTTGCCCAGCATATTCCGGTTGGTTCGATGAGCAACCCTGCGGCCTTGCAGACATTTTTGAATGACCGAGTGTCCATGCATCCTATTTTTAACGGTGGTTTTTTTGTGACGGGGGCAACCGGCACCGCTGTGGCTTCGTTTCCTATTGCAGCCCAACGCATGGGTGTTAATTATTTGGATCGCGACCACGTAGCAACAGCACTGCACAAAGGTCGCAGTGCCATCAGCCAACCCGTGACAGGCAAGCAGCTACGGTCACCCGTGGTATCAATAGCTGTGCCTATCCGCCATGCACAAGGTCAGGTGATTGGATGCCTGGTCGGGGTGATTGACCTTGGAAAAACCAACTTTCTGGATCAAATCATCTCGGCTAGCTACGGCAAGACCGGCAGTTACATGCTGATTGCCAATCAGTGGCGCACAGTGGTGTCTGCCACCAACAAGCAAGATACCCTTATGGCACTGCCCAAAACAGGAATCAATCCGGGTATTGACCGCTTTGTGCAAGGCTTTGAAGGATCTGCCATTGTGTTCAATCTTCACGGCATTGAAGTACTGGCCTCAGCCAGGCGCATTCCGGTGGCAGACTGGATCATTGTGGCCTCTCTGCCCACCGATGAAGCCTTTGCGCCAGTTAAAAACCTCGTGCGAAATATTGCATGGGCCACACTCACAGCGTCCTTGCTGGCAGGCACGCTCACCTGGTGGTTGTTACGCCGCCAGCTTCAACCTGTTCACCGTGCTTTTCAGGCACTTGTCAGTCATGCTGAGTCCAAACAACCTTTGCAAGCCTTGCCGCAAACCAGCGAAGATGAAGTAGGCCAGCTTATTCACATTTTTAACGACATGCTCATCACACTCGAACAGCACGAAGAGTTTTTGACAGTCAGCGAGAAAATCACACACGAACTGTCTGAGCGTTTGAATGAAGCACAGCAAATTTCCCAACTGGGCAGTTGGACGCTTGACCTTCGCTCTGGTGAACTGCTTTGGAGCAATGAAATTTATCGCCTGTTCGAGCTTGATTTGCAGCCATTTAATCCCAGCTACGACAACTTTTTCAATGCCATTCATCCAGATGACAGAGCGGCCGTTAACCAGGCCTACACCACATCTTTGCTCACCCAAACCCCGTATCAAATTGAGCACCGTCTGCGCATGGCCGATGGACGTATCAAGTGGGTTCATCAGCGCTGCCGCTCTGAATTTGATGATGGTGGCAAAATTCTGCGTTCCATAGGTACGATGCAAGACATCACTGAGCGCAAACTGGCCGAGACTGCACTCTCTGATGCACGCACACTGCTAATGACAGTGCTAGACACCATCCCCATGCGTGTTTTCTGGAAAGACAGGGAACTCAATTACCTGGGTTGCAACACCGAATTTGCCCGTGATGCCGGCTTCGAGCATCCGTCCGACATCATTGGCAAAGACGATTTTCAAATGGGATGGAAAACGCAGGCCGATTTTTATCGAAAAGACGACCGCAGCGTGATGGAGTCCGGTATTGGAAAACTGTTTTATGACGAGTCTCAACCCACACCTGATGGACGAATCATCTGGCTGCGCACTTCCAAAATTCCTCTAAAAAACCAAACAGGTGCCATTTTTGGTGTGATGGGCATCTATGAAGATGTCACCCAACGCAAACAAGCCAAGGAACAGTTGCGAAAGTTATCGCGGATTGCCGAACAAAGCCCCGAGAGCCTGGTAGTCACTGACACCAAAGGCAACATCGAGTATGTTAACGAGGCATTTATTCAGAATACCGGCTACAGCCGCGAAGAAGCTGTGGGACAAAACCCGCGCATACTCAACTCAGGGCAGACCCCTGCTGCTACCTTCAGTGGCATGTGGAAAGCCCTGACGGATGGCCACAACTGGAGTGGCCAGTTGACCAATCGCCGCAAAGACGGCAGCATTTACATCGAATGGGTCATCATCTCGCCTTTGCGCAATACAGAGGGCATCATCACCCACTATGTAGCGGTCAAACAGGACATTACCGAGAAACAACGCATGGGGCAAGAGCTGGATCAGCATCGCCACCATCTTGAAAATCTTGTCGAATTGCGCACCGCAGAGCTGAACAGTGCGCGCTTGCAGGCCGATGCAGCCAGCCGTTCAAAATCCGAATTTTTGGCCAACATGAGTCATGAAATTCGCACCCCCATGAACGGCATCATGGGCATGGTTGATCTGATTGAGCAAACCAGACTTAGCTCTGAACAAAGGCGAATGTTGGCCACCATCAACAGTTCATCTGTTGCCTTGCTCTCCATTCTCAATGACATTCTTGATTTTTCAAAAATCGAGGCAGGCAAACTAGACATTGAACAAGTCCCCACGCGCCTGCGTGATGTGATTGAAAACGCTGCTTTGCTCATGCAAAACGTGGCCAGCCACAAAGAGGCAGAAGTTTCCCTGTTCATTGACCCCACTTTGCCGGAGTGGATCATTTCTGACCCCACGCGGCTGCGTCAAATTTTGCACAACCTGCTGGGTAACGCCCTTAAATTTGTATCTGACGGAGCGGGACATGCCATGCTTCATGTGCAACCTGTCACTCAGGTTGACGGTACGGCCTGCATGCGCTTGAGCGTGATTGACAACGGCATCGGCATGAGTCCGGAAGTTTTGGGCAAACTGTACCAACCCTTTACGCAGGCAGATTCGAGCACCATGCGCCGGTTTGGCGGCACCGGTCTGGGGTTGTCCATCACCCGCCGTCTGATTGATATGCTGCATGGCAGCATTACCGTGCAAAGCACTGTGGGCATGGGATCGGAATTTACCGTTGAGCTTCCCCTGCAAATCGCAATACCTCCTGCGGACTACTTGCCGCCCGATTTGCCTGATTTGCACGGTGTGCATGTGCTGGCAGTCACGCCTTCCATGGCAGACATGACGATGTTTCAGATGTACCTGGGTGCTGCGGGTGCGCAAGTCGTGGCAGTGTCAAACATCAGCGCAGCGCACCAGTGCATGGCGCAGTCACCTCGTGACACCGTTTTGTTGCTGGGTGTAACCCAAGCCGCATCAGATGATTCTGATTTGCAAAAGACATGGACGAGTGAATACAGACCGCACAGGGTGCGTGTGGTGCGTCTGGTGCGCAGAGGGCGATCCAGCACAGATGCTGGTGTGATTGAAGTGCTTGCACGTCCACTGCTTTCCTCCGACTTGCTGAGGGGTGTCGCTGTGGCCAGTGGACGTTTAAGCACCCTGATTCAAACCGCCCACGACAGCCCTGTGTTTATGCAACGTATCGCCCCCAGCGTGGAGGAAGCTGCACAAAACGGTACACTGATTTTGATGGCCGAGGACAACGAGACCAACCGCGATGTGATGCAAGCACAACTGCATCTGTTGGGCTATGCGTGTGAGGTGGCCTCGGATGGTGACATGGCACTGACCATGTGGCGAAAAGGCCGTTATGCGCTGCTTTTGACGGACTGTCACATGCCCAAAATGGATGGTTTTGAGCTGACGACCGCCATTCGGCAAGATGAACCCCCAGGCACTCATCTGCCCATCATTGCCGTTACAGCCAATGCCATGCACGGAGAAGCTGCGCGGTGCAAAGCGCATGGCATGGACGACTACTTAAGCAAACCTTTGCGAACCCTCGAATTGCGCGGCATGTTGGCACGTTGGCTTCCCCTTCCTGTCATAGAGGGTGAAAATACTACAACATTGATAGCTACTAACGCAGAGCCAGAGCGGGCTACAGGCCATTTTGATATATGGAACAGCCAGACCTTGGGTGAGTTGGTGGGTCACAATCCCAGCACACACAGGCGCTTGTTGAAACGGTTTTTAGACAACGCCCCTCAGCAACGCGATGCCATTGCCAGTGCCGCTGAAGAAGGTGATTTCGCTACACT
This sequence comes from uncultured beta proteobacterium, assembly GCA_903920405.1. Taxonomy (GTDB): domain Bacteria; phylum Pseudomonadota; class Gammaproteobacteria; order Burkholderiales; family Burkholderiaceae_C; genus Rhodoferax. The sequence continues at coordinate 3,969 of CAIXMC010000238.1, read as the reverse complement.
GAACCTTCAAGCCCATACACTGAAATCGGCCGCTCGCAGCGTCGGTGCATTGGCGTTGGGTGAACTGTGCCAATCCCTGGAATCTGCCAGCCGGCCGCAAGACCGAAGAATTTGCGCGTCCATGGCACAAGACCTGCCCTCTGCCTTGGATGCAGTGAATGGCTACATCAAAGATCACCTTGCTGTCTTGAACTCAACAGACTCAACAGACTCAGGAGTCAGTGCATGAATATCGACGTACTTTTTGACCATTTCAACACGCTGCCACCTGCCCCACATGTGGTGCAAGAAGTTTTGGCTCACTTTCAACAAGATGGACGGCAAGCCAATGAGCTTATAGAGTTGATTGAAAGCGACCCCGTGCTCTATGCGCGGCTGTTGCAAGTGGCCAATTCAGCCCGCTTCCAAATGCCCCAGCGCATCAAAACTGCACAACAAGCCGTGCAATTGATGGGACTGGTCAATGTGCGCACTTTGGTCATCAGCATCGGTTTGGTCCACTGCTTCAAGCAACTTCCAGCCACGCTGCTGCAACCCATGTGGCAACACAATCTTTATACTGCCACTGCAGCGCGCCAGCTTGCATTACTGGTTGGTGTAGATGCCGGTCTGGCCTATGCTTTGGGACTACTGCATGGCATTGGTCAATTGGTCATGCGCATCGTTCAACCAGAGGCCATGCTTGATCTGGACGAACAAGTCAGTCCGCAAGTCCCCCAAAGGCTGATTTTGGAGCGCCAGACCTTTGGCTACGCCTATACCGATGTCAGTGCCGAGCTGACGAGGCGCTGGCAATTCCCAAAGCTTTTTGAGCAAGTCCTGGCAGGTGCGTCCGATCCCTTGACTCATTCGATGGATGCCGATGTGGCCACCCTGGCAGCCCTGATTCACCTGTCTGCATGGCTGGCTTGGGCCAACGACTTGTCACCCCAGACCACAAACGACAGTTGGCCTGTTGATGTTGCAAAAAAACTGGGGCTGCCCAATAGCGCTGTTGAATTGGCCCTACCACCCCTGCAAAGCTTGTGCCCAGCGTTGCAAGACTTGATCCATTGATATTCACGCAGGATGCACTGCCTCATCATTTCAATTTATGAATTCTGTCAACACCCTACATCCCATGTCGCCTGATTCTTCATTGACAAATGTCCTGCCTTCCACCGAGCCACGTTTGACCAGTCTGTCACATGGCGGGGGGTGTGGCTGCAAAATTGCACCGGGCGTGTTGTCCGAGATTTTGCGTGGAACGTGTGCCATGCCTGTGCCACCGCAGTTGCTCGTAGGCATTGAAACTTCAGACGATGCGGCGGTGTATCAGCTCAATGACGAGCAAGCCTTGATTGCCACCACAGACTTCTTTATGCCCATTGTGGATGACCCTTTTGATTTTGGTCGTATCGCTGCAACCAATGCCATCTCGGATGTCTATGCCATGGGGGGTACCCCCATCATGGCCCTGGCCTTGGTCGGTATGCCCACCCATGTGCTCTCCATCGCCACCATTGGCAAAATTCTGGAAGGGGGTGCCTGCATGTGCCGCTTGGCCGGTATTCCCATTGCGGGCGGACACACCATTGATTCGGTAGAACCCATTTATGGTTTGGTAGTGCTGGGGTTGGTACACCCCGATCGTATCAAGCGCAATGCCAGCGCACGTGTGGGCGACCGACTGATTTTGGGCAAGCCTTTAGGTATTGGCATTTTGTCTGCCGCCTTGAAAAAAAACAAGCTCGATGCCACGGCTTACGCCCAAATGATTGCTGTCACAACCCAGCTCAATACGCCAGGCCCACGTCTGGCAGCGCTTGAGGGTGTACATGCCATGACAGATGTCACGGGCTTTGGCTTGGCAGGTCATGCACTCGAGATGGCACGTGCAGCCAACTGCACCCTGCACCTGGACTGGCCAAAAGTGCCTGTACTGGAAGGTGTGCGTGCCTGGGTGCAGCAGGGTTGCATCACGGGTGCATCTGGCCGTAATTGGGCGGCTTATGGTCACGAGGTCAGCCTGCCATCGGGCTTTGATGCCTGCGATCAGGCACTGATCAGTGACCCCCAAACCAGTGGTGGCTTGTTGGTCAGTTGTTCGGCGCAGTCGGCGCAGGCCGTCATGGCGGTGTTTCGGGATTGCGGTTTTGAGCATGTCGCCGATATTGGCGTCGTCTTGGCGTCAGAATGCCAAACTCGGCTGGTGTTGCATGTTTGAGCATCCATGTACAAATTGCAATTGAACAAACTCTAAAATCAGAGCAATGAATTCACCACGCCCCCATACTTTGTCATCTCCTGATATTAAAAGCTCACCTGAGACTCCCAAAGCCAGCCATTTTTTACGTCAGGTGATTGAATCCGACCTTGCAAATGGCACTTATGCAAAGCGCCGTTGGGCAGGCACTCCCGGAGACGCTTCCCACCACGCCATGGGTCTGCCAGACCCTGCCAAAATAAGAACGCGCTTTCCCCCTGAACCCAATGGTTACCTTCATATTGGTCACGCCAAAAGTATTTGCCTGAATTTTGGTCTCGCACAAGACTATGCAGGTGTGTGCCATTTGCGTTTTGACGATACCAACCCCGAAAAAGAAGATACCGAGTATGTTGACAGCATCATTGATGCCGTGCGTTGGCTGGGTTTTGACTGGAACAGCAACACGACTTGCCATTTGTATCACGCCAGTGATTATTTTGACTTCATGTACCGAGCTGCACACTACTTGATTAGGGAAGGTTATGCGTATGTGGATGATCAGAGTTTCGAGCAAATGCGCATCAACCGTGGCGACTTTAATACGCACGGCATCAACAGCCCTTGCCGGCAACGCACACCCGCAGAAAATCAACAGCTTTTTGAGCAAATGAGAGCCGGTCGGTATAACGATGGTGCTAGGGTCTTGCGGGCAAAAATTGACATGGCCAACCCCAACATCAACCTTCGTGACCCCGTCATTTACCGCATCAAACACGCAAAGCACCACATCACGGGCGATCGTTGGTGTATTTACCCTATGTACACCTTTGCGCATCCCATTGAAGATGCACTGGAAAACATCACGCACAGCATCTGCACGCTGGAGTTTGAAGACCAGCGCCCGTTTTATGACTGGTTGATGGAACGCCTGCTAGAAGGTGGGTTGATCAACGCCCCTGCACCCCGTCAATATGAGTTTGCCCGTTTGAATCTGACTTATGTGGTGACCAGCAAACGAAAACTCGCGCAGCTTGTATCTCAAGGCCATGTACAGGGATGGGATGATCCCCGTATGCCCACCCTTGTGGGCTTGCGTCGCAGAGGTTACACACCCGAGAGTTTGCAACTTTTTTCAGATCGCGTTGGTGTTTCCAAAAGCGACAGTTGGATTGATGACAAAACGCTCGAAGGCTGCCTGCGCGAAACCCTTGACAAAACAGCACCGCGTGCCATGGCGGTGCTTGATCCTGTCAAACTGGTGATTGACAATTGGGATGATGTGATGGGTCTGGATGTTCTGGACCATTGCAGTGCGCCTTTGCACCCGCAGCGCCCTGATCTGGGGCAGCGCTCTTTCAAAATGGGCAAAGAAATCTGGATTGATCGCAGCGATTATCAGGAAAACGCCCCCAAAGGCTTTTTCAGATTGTTTCCAGGTAACCAGGTACGACTGAAATATGGTCACGTGATTGAATGCACGGGCGCTACTCAAGATGCCTTGGGTCATATTTGTTGCATCAACGCCCAACTGGTGCCAGATACCAAAAGTGGAACACCCGGCAGCAACATCATCAAGGTCAAAGGTGTCGTCACTTGGGTTTCTGTGGCTGATGGCATCCCCGCTGAAGTCAGACTGTATGACAGACTTTTCACAGTGGCCCAGCCTGACGCAGGCGGGAAAGATTTTCTGGAATACATCAATTCCAACAGTCTGAAAGTGGTCACCGCCATCCTTGAACCCACATTGGCAACAGCTCACGGAGACGATAAGTTTCAGTTTG
>CAIXMC010000237.1 GCA_903920405.1 uncultured beta proteobacterium | reverse complement strand
TGCTGTTTTTCACGTCTAGCTCGAATCGACTCTAATTCAAGCGTATAAGTCAGAGCATAGAAGTTCTTTATCATTAGCCTAAAATTGTGAGTTCAAATTCAATTATTAGTGTTCTGTTGTTAAAAATCAACAAATTGCGATAATTTGAAAGTAATATCTCAAATAATTTTTGATAAATTAAATTATTGCATTCATTGCTAAATAACTTTGTTGTTCTGACTTAGAGGTTATCGTGTTTCTTTCCAACGTTCGCAAATGTCGGGATTAGTTGGCGCTTAAAGGCTCGGTTTTGCGCCTCGTTTTCCATACTGAGAATTTCGCCTACTGTCATATTTTCCATAAATGCGCTCCCTTGCGCCCCTGTTAAGAATGCACCAGAATGTAGGCAGGGATAACCTACTTTTCGGCAGGGTTTATAAGTCCCTCCCTATCTGGTGCAAAAACGGTTATGCAGTCACGCCATGCGCCACAGCATCACGTAGTACGGCATTGATACGGGTTTGCCAGCCCGGGCCAGTTGCCTTGAATGCGTCCAGCACTTCAGCATCTACTCGCATGTTCAAGGTCGGGCGCTTCACGTCAACATGTGGTCTGCCCCGGCCACGCTTGATAGTGGCACTCTGCCAGTAAGCGGCCACGGCAGCGGCATCGTTTGGGTTGTAGGGCTCAACGGCAGCATCAAAATGAATCGGCGCATCGGCCGCGGCCTCACGCTTCACACGCGCCCAATCTGTGCCAGTGGGTTTATTGATTGCTTTCGGCATAAAGTTTCCTTTCCTGTTTTGATGCACGGCGCAATGAAATAGCTCGCACTTCGTCCGTCTCGCGCATCACGTAAACCAGCGCCAGCACCACGCCAGCCACTTCAACCATTGCAACGTCCATCAGCCGGGCTTCTCCCTTTTGTGGTGACTGCAATGTCAGCTTGTCGGGCGCATTGAAAACCAGCGGCGCATCAGCCAGTGATAGCCCATGCTTACCCAAATTGATAACTTCTTTGTCAGGGTCAAACGTAAATCGCATCATGTTTATTGTATTGGCATCAATTAAACAAGTCAACCTGCCACCACACGCAATTTGCCCGGCTCCACGGCAGCATCAAACACAATGCCTGCCTGCCTGTTCCAAAATCCATGCTTCAATCTTTTCGTGATGCAGCGCCAGCAGTTCCAATGGTCGAACGGTGTAATGCTTTTCAGCCGTAGCACTGGGTTTATGTCCCATCAGTTGCGCCACCACGCCGGCGGGTATTTCAAGCCACTCGGTCAGCGATTTGAATGAACGGCGTAGGCCATGCAGGGTCAGCCCGTCTAAGCCAACAGTTCTACATGCGCGAGTGTGGGGCGTACTTGGCTCAGTCAGGCAGCCGGTCGCACTGGTCGGGCTTGAAAACACCCATTCGTTACGCCTTGGCAGTGGTGCCAGCAAGTGCCACACATACGGGGTCAGTGGTATTTCACGCTCGCCCTCTACCTTGTCTCTAATGTTCACGCCCTTCCACTGTGTATTGATGTCATCCCAACGTAGCGATAACACTTCGCCCGGCCTTGCACCAGTGAGTAATATCACTTGCAGGCAGGCAGAAATAACCGGATTTTGAAGCTGTTTCACGGCAGTAAACCACACGGCCACTTGCCCTTTCTGTAACACGTCCCACTTGGTGCCAGACTTGCCCAATGCCTCACGTGCCTTTTTTGTTTTGGCTGGATTTTTTGCCGGCAACAGGGCGGCATAAGCGGGTTGTTCAGCGCACCAGGTAAGAAACACAGTCAGCAGTCTCCATGCCAGCCGAGCGGATGATGCGCGGGTTTTACCCTCTTGGATGCCCATGCCTCTATCGTGGCCTGGTCAAGGTATTTGAGTGCCAGTGGCATCAACCTAGATTCCTCAGATGACCGCTTGTTATCTTCACTAAACCGTTATGTACATTGATATTTGTTGCTTCGATGGAGATCACCTCTTGGGTGAGAGCGCTACGCACCCGATTGAGCTGCTGGCGACGCGTCTGGGGGTGTTGCTCCTCCTCGAAG
>CAIXMC010000236.1 GCA_903920405.1 uncultured beta proteobacterium | reverse complement strand
CCTGGGAAAAACACCCCGGCCATTTCCGCGTTCTGAAGGAACGCTGCATATCGCCGCACAACCCATCCGCGACCGGCCTATGCGGCGTTCCTTCAGAACGCATTGCAAACTTCCATCCCGTTCCCAGTTCCCAGTTCCCAGGGTTGCACCCTGGGCTGGTATGCCACGCCCCTTTGGGGCTTTGGATGGAGTAGCTTTTGGTCGTCGGGTCTGCCCACCGTGCCGCGATGGCCTTGTCACGGCTGGCCAAAACCTCAAAATGCATCCATCCCCAGACAGCGTGCAGCTTCCAATGCTGTGGCATTGGCTTGGGATGCTGTGGGCGCTGTCACGGTCAGGTGTCCCATTTTTCGGCCTTTGCGGGCTTGAAGTTTGCCGTACAGGTGCAAATGAACGCCTGGCAGTGCCAACACTTTCTCCCAGTGCGGTGTGGAGGGTGTGGCTGCATCGGACGACGCATTCAACCAGACATTACCCAGCAAATTCAGCATGACCGCAGCGCTGTGCTGGCGCGGTTGCACCAAGGGCAGGCCGGCCAGTGTGCGCACTTGAAGCTCAAACTGCGACACATCACAGGCATCAATGGTGTAGTGGCCGCTGTTGTGCGGGCGAGGGGCCATTTCATTGACCACCAATGCGCCCAGGGCGGCACATTCGGGTGAACCTTCCTGCAGCACAAAATACTCAACGCACAAAACGCCCACATAATTGAGTTCTTTTGCTATCCTTTTGGTGGCTTCTATTGCTTGATGCGCAAGGGCTGCAGGCACATTTTCATAATAAGCCTGGGTGATGGCCAAAATGCCATCACGATGTCTATTGCGCTGCGGCCAATAATGCACGCACTCCCCGTTGTGAGCACGCGCCACAATGACCGAGCACTCCATGGCCAGCGGCAGCATTTTTTCAAGCACACAGGGCACACGGTTCAAGGCATCCCAGGCGCTTGCCAATTCAACACGGGTGGTCACACGAACCTGCCCTTTGCCGTCATACCCCAGACGGGCGGTTTTCAAAATGCCTGGCAGGAGGTTATCGGGAACATCTGACAAGTGATCGGCGATTTCAATCACCGCATAAGGGGATGTTGGCACACCACTGCGCTTGAGATGCTCTTTTTCCTTGATGCGATCCTGGGCAACGGCTACAGATTGGGCTGATGGCGCAATGGAATGGGTAGCGCTCAACGTGGCCAGGGCGTGCGCAGGAACGTTTTCAAATTCGGTGGTGATGGCCGCACAGCGCTGCATGAGCTGTGACAGACCTTTCGCATCAGCATAATCGGTGGGAATGTGGTGGTGACTGATGAGGCCTGCCGGGCTGTTGTCATCGGGGTCAAGCACCACAGTCACATAGCCCATGGCTTGGGCGGCCTGAACAAACATGCGCCCCAGTTGGCCGCCGCCCATCACGCCCAAGGTGGCACCAGGCAAAAAAATGGGATGGTTCATGGTGGGGGCAGTGTCATGGCACGTGCGGTTTGGGTTTGTTTGGCGCGAAAGTCTTCCAGTTTGGCACGCAGCGCCATGTCTGAATTGGCCAGCATGGCGATGGCAAAGAGTGCGGCATTGGCAGCACCTGCTGCGCCAATAGCAAAAGTGGCCACCGGAATGCCTCTGGGCATTTGCACAATGCTGTGCAGCGAATCAATACCGCTCAAGTGTCTGGAAGCCACAGGAACCCCCAGCACAGGAACAGTGGTTTTGGCGGCCAACATACCCGGCAAGTGGGCAGCTCCGCCCGCTCCGGCGATAATGGCTTTTAATCCCCGGCCCGCAGCGCTTTGGGCATAAGCAAACATATCATCTGGCATTCTGTGGGCAGAGATGACCCGTGCCTCATGGAAAATGCCGAACTGTTCGAGAATATGGACTGCGTGCTGTAAAGTGTCCCAGTCTGAGCTAGAACCCATCAGCACACCGATTTGGATAGATTTCATTTGACGTTTATACCTGAACTTTTTTCACTCTGGAGCTACACAACATGAAGAATGTCACCCTGCAAAATTTTGAAACCGATGTGATGGCGGCTTCCCTGAACACCCCGATTTTGATTGATTTTCATGCCCCGTGGTGCGGTCCATGCAAAGCGCTTGGACCTCTTTTGGAGCAGATGGAACAAGAATACCAGGGTAGATTTATTTTGGTCAAAATCAACTCGGACGAAGAGCCGCAGCTTGCCCAGGCCTTTGGCGTACGCAGCATTCCTACCTGCATTTTGATGATGGACGGCAAGGCTGTCAATGCCTTTGCAGGCGTGCAAAGTGCCAGCCAGGTGCGTACTTTTCTTGATCAACATCTGCCCAGTACAGGTGAACTCAGCGCTCTGACTGACACCGACGAAGCAAAAGCCCTCTTGGCATCCGGCAACCCCCAAGCCGCCATGAACCTGCTCTGTGATGCGCTGGCTACCGATCCGGGCAATGACGACATTCGCTACGACTACGTCCGATTGCTCCTTGAACTGGGCGGTGTGGAAGAGGCACAGGCTGCCTTGGCCCCCAAACTGTCAGAAATTCCAAAACAATTGCGTTTTGTAGCCTTGGCGTACTGGCTGGATGCTATTTTATTTATAGCTGGAAGCGCTTATGCCACTTGGGTTACAGCCCAATTTGATGAAAAAATTGCAGCCAACAAACGCGACTTTGAAACCCGCTTTGCCAAAGCACGCTGGTTGATGACCCAAGGGGAATGGACGGCTGCGATGGACGAACTGCTTGACATCATCATGCGTGACAAAAAATGGGCTGACGAGTCCCCACGCAAAAATATGGTGGCCATTTTGGAATTGCTCACCCCACCCAAACCCAAGACCACTGCGCAAATTCCTGGTAAAACCCATGGTGGCATTGAGGTTCTTGGCAAAACCGCCACGCCAGAAGACCCCAAGTCGGCGCTGGTATCGACCTACCGTAGGCGTTTGAGCATGATGCTCAATTGAAGGCGCGACCGACACTGCGTTGGTGCTGAACAATAATGAACAACCAGAATTCGAGGGGTTTCCCATCATGACAGCATTGACTTTTGAGACTGATACCTCATCCAACCTCTTGCGCACGGTGCTTGATGCCGTTTCAGACCATGTGGCCGTACTGGACTTGCAAGGTGTGATTGTGATGGTCAATGCTGCCTGGCTGCGTTATGAAGCAGATTTCCAGGGTCTGCCCGGGCACATCACGGCACACCCGGATGTCGGTACCAACTACTTTCTGACCCTGTCAGGAATCAATGACGAGTTGCTTGAAGGCATACGATCGGTGTTGTCGGGACAATCTGACACCTTCAGGCAGTCCTACGCTTGCCACATCCCCAATCATCAGCGCTGCTTTCACATGCACATCACGCCCTCGGTCTGGGCAGGTCAGCGATGCGCAGTGGTGGTGCATTCCGACATCACGCCGCAAAACATGGTCAACGCCTCTCCGGTGATGATTTGGCTTTCAGACACCGACGGACTGTGTACCTGGTTCAATGCAGGCTGGCTGGTTTTCACAGGGCGAACAATGGCACAAGAAACAGGCAATGGCTGGACAGAGGGTGTTCACCCCGATGATGTGCAGCGCTGCATGGAGCATTACATGAGCCACTTGGATCAGCGCTTGCCGTTTCAGATGGAATTCCGAATCAGACACCACAGCGGCCAATACAGATGGATTCACAATCATGGTATGCCACGCTTTGATACCGATGGCGTGTTTTTAGGCTATCTTGGCTCGTGTGTGGATGTCCATGAAGTGCGTATCGACCAAAACAGTTTGACAGACATGGCAGACGTGATGCCGTGTGTGATCTATCAATGTGTCGCAGCAACAGATGGGCAATGGCAGTTTACTTACCTCAGCAAAGGTGTTGAAAACCTCTACGGTATCAGTCAGGATGCCGTCTATCTTGACCACAACGTGATGACACTGTGCGTTGTGGAAGAAGATCGCGCCAAGTACCGCACATCGGTCAATCAATCCATCTTCTACATGACCCAGTGGGAACACGAGTACCGTATTCAAACCCCAACAGGAGACATCAAGTGGATTCGTTCCCACGCCATACCACAAACACAAAGTGACGGTAGTGTGGTGTGGAGCGGCATCCTCACAGATGTCAGTTATCAAAAAGAAATTGAACAGCGTCTGCGCCAGGGTGCCAACGTCTTTGCTCATGTGCAAGAAGCTATTTTGATCACGGATGCGCAGCGACGAACCGTCGATGTGAATGCAGCATTCACACGCATCACGGGTTACAGCCGGGCAGAAGTTCTGGGCAAAAACCCACGTTTTCTAAAGTCTGATGTGCAGTCCGACAGGTTTTACCAAGCCATGTGGCAAAGCATCGCCACCCATGGGTCATGGACGGGCGAAGTGGTGAACCGCACCAGGTCTGGGGAGTTTTATTCCGTCATTTTGAACATCAGCGCGGTTAAGAATGAGTCTTACCAAGTGACGCATTACGTTGGGATGGCAACCAATATTCACCATCTGAAAACACAGCAGCAGTCGCTTGAACGTGTAGCCCACTATGACACGCTGACGCAATTGCCTAACCGCGTTTTACTGACCGACCGATTAAACCAGGCAATTGCCAAAGCGCAGCGCCATCACACCAGTGTTGCCGTTTGCTATCTTGACCTGGATGGTTTCAAACAGGTCAATGACACACTGGGTCACGATGCTGGCGATCAGGTTTTGAAAACTGTCGCAGAGCGTATGGTGTCTGTGCTGCGTGCCTGTGACACGGCAGCGCGAATCGGAGGCGATGAATTTGTGATTCTGCTGTCAGACTTGGATGCCATTGACAGCATCAGACCGCTGCTGGATAGGTTATTGCAAACGATCGGATGTACCTTTGATATCAACGGACAAAGTACACAAGTAGGGGCCAGCATTGGTGTGAGTCTTTACCCCCACAACGCCACCGAGCCAGATACCCTGCTTCGTCTGGCTGACCGTGCCTTGTACCAAGCCAAAGAGAGCGGCAAAAACTGCTACAGGATTTGCAGTCGATAAATCAAATGCCATGCGCTACCAATGCCTGCAACGTCACCACGCCAACACTCACGACCGTCTTGGTCATTGCCTGACGTTAATATTTCGCAGTGGGTAACGGCCTACTGCGAAAGGCATCCATCATCATGACACTGCGGCACTGGTTTTTTCTGGGATTAGGCATTACCCTATTGCATCTGACAGCATTGCAGTGGGTCACGTTGCGTCTGCACATGGATCAAAATGTTCAAAACATGGCATTTGTCACACGAACCATTGCCTTGACCTCACCCGCAGCAGATATACCCTCCACACAGCAACCCACCCTCAAACCCAAGCCTCATACCGTCGCTATGGTGTCCCCATCCAAAGAAATGACCACGCTGGCAACAGCCAAACAGGCTGCAGCCCCGCAAGTGCATAGCGTCATTGCAGTCCCTGCTCAACCTATCTCTGCGGCAGATCATCCCACCGGGATAACACACCCTTCTGCCAACAAAATGGTCTTTACCACTGAAGGCCTGCCGGTTTCTGTCAAACTGAATTACAAAGTGGATTCCAATAAATTCCCCTATACCCTTCAAGGTGAACTGCTCTGGCAGCACAACAACAACGACTACCGTGCGCGCTTAAGTTTTGGTGCATTGGGTTTCACCCGAACGCAAACCAGCCGTGGCCGGATAGGTCATGAAGGACTGATGCCCGAGCGTTTTTCAGACAAATTCCGCAGTGAAGTGGCAGCACATTTCAATTACGAGCGCCAATGGGTCACTTTTAGCGCCAACACACCCGATGTCAAACTGCAAACCGGTGCGCAAGACCGTTTAAGCGTCTTGGTGCAACTTGCCGCACTGGTCTCTGGCGTAGCTCAGCCATTCAAGCCAGGCACGACACTGTCAGTGCAAACCATTGGCCCCCGTGCAGCAGACCTGTGGCTTTTTACCTTTGGGGACATCGAAGAGCTTCATCTGCCCAGCGGCACCCTGCAAGGCTTGAAATTGGTACGCAACCCCGACCATCCCTACGATCAGAAGGTTGAAATTTGGCTTGCACCCAGCTTGAATTACCTGCCTGCACGAATCCGCCTGACCGAAACCAATGGTGATTTCATTGACCAGCAATGGGTTTCAAGCGAAGCTGCACCAGGCAGTCCAATGGGCGAATAAGTGATTCACAATAAGTTTTCTACTCAATAATTTCAAAAAACATAGCACTCTACGCAATACCAGAGCGCGTTAGAGCCGGATTTTGTAAATTTTTTGACGTAGAAAACTTTCTGTTATGCGAATAAATTCAGACTTCCTGATCCGCACTGTACGGCATTGCGGCATGTTACTCAGATGGACATTGCTACCCTGCCGTCAGGGAACGCTGTTGTCACTCTGAAGTTTAGACTTCCTGATCCGCGTGGAATGCCCAATGGCACTTTGTAGAAGCGCCTTCTTGGCTCTTGACAAGCTAAAAATGCCATTCTAGACACCGTCATTTTTGCCATCTGTGCTTGGTGCGGATCAGGAAGTCTGAAGTTGCTTCAATGCCATGGCCAACTCATGGTCAGACGTGCCAGGACTGATCAGCAGATGGTTGGACAAACCCACCAGAGCGTCTGCACCGGTCTGGCTCAGCAAGGCCATCGTTTTCCCTGCGTCGTGTGGTGAATCAAACCCCGTGCTTTGCAGGAGCATCCTGCCCTGAGCGCTCATCAATTTAAAGTAAAACCTGCCATCTTTTTCACGGTATTGTTTGAAGACCGGGGTGGCAGCCTTGCCCGCTTTGGTCGTGCCAGCCATGCCTTGAGTTTGCAAGGGCCGCAAGCCGACAGCATGGCGCAATTGATTCATGAAGGGTGTTGCCACAGCGCGCGCCTGGGTGGCACCAGCTTTCAAAATGGTTTCAATCCTGTCTGGATTTTGAATAAGCGAAAGGTAGGTGGATCTCATGGGAGCAATTTCCTGATCAATGCGTTCAAACACTCTTTGCTTGGCTTCGCTCCAGGCAATCCCATTGGCAAAATCCTGTTGGAAAATCGCTGTCTGCGAGGGTGTAGCAAAAGCCTGGTACATCTGGAACAAAGCCGAACCTTCGGTCGTTTTGGCTTCGCCGGGCGTTTTGGAGTCTGTCACGATACCGTTAATGAGCTTTTGCAATTGTTCACGGGGTGCAAACAGGGGAATGATGTTGTCATAGCTCTTGCTCATTTTTCGGCCATCCAAGCCTGGCAGTGTGGCCACATTGTCTTCAATCACGGCTTTGGGTTCTATAAAGTGTGAACCGTAGCGGTGGTTAAAACTGTGGGCCATGTCGCGTGCCATTTCAATATGCTGCACCTGGTCACGACCCACTGGCACTTTATGGGCGTTAAACATCAAAATGTCTGCGCCCATCAGCACGGGGTACATGAACAGGCCCACGCTGATGTCAGCATCGGCATCCATGCCCGCAGCACAATTTTTATCCACAGCAGCCTTGTAAGCGTGGGCGCGGTTCAATACCCCTTTACCCACCACACAGCTTAAAAACCAGGCCAGTTCAGAAATTTCCACAATATCAGACTGGCGGTAAAACACCACACGTTCGGGGTCAAGACCGCAACTGAGCCAACTGGCGGCAATTTCCAGTGTGGAGCGCTGAATGCGTGCGGGATCGGCAGTTTTAATCAGCGCATGGTAATCGGCCAGAAAATAAAAACTCTGCACTTCGCTTTGCAGGCTGGCACGAACCGAGGGGCGAATAGAACCCACATAATTGCCCAAATGGGGTGTGCCCGAGGTGGTAATGCCCGTCAGAAAACGTTCCATACTCATCACAATCCTCATCCCAATCATTTGTTAAACCAAAATACTCACCCACCCGTCAACGCAGTCAAGGGGACAAGCAACACATAGAGCAGCTTGAAGCTGATGCCCATCAGCGGCTGCATCCACCAGTGACTGACCACACCTGCTATCACCAGCGCCATGACAATGAAAAATCCCCAAGGCTCAACCCTGGAGAGCAGCAAAGCCTGTCTGTAGGGCAGTAAGCCCACCACAATACGACCCCCATCAAGTGGCGGCAGCGGAAACAAATTAAACACAAACATCACGACGTTCACCAACATGCCACCCTGCGCCATTTTGATAAAAAAGGGTTCGCTGATGCCCACACCGATCATCACATAAAGCACAACACCCCACACCCACGCCTGAACAAAATTGGACACAGGCCCAGCCAAAGCCACCCACACCATATCCTGCTTGGGGTGATGCAAATGGTCAAAGCGCACCGGCACCGGCTTGGCGTAACCAAACAAAAACGCGCCAGACGTTGCCAGATACAAAACCAATGGCATCAGAATCGTGCCCATGGGGTCAATGTGCTTGAATGGGTTGATCGTGATACGCCCTGCCAGGTAGGCCGTGTTGTCGCCAAAATGACGGGCAGCGTAACCATGCGCTGCTTCATGCAGGGTAATGGACAGCAGCACAGGAATGGCATACAGGGCAATGGTTTGAATCAAGTGGGCGATGTCTATCATGTAAATTTAATCAATGGGTTACAAGTATCTGCTTGATTCATTAAGCCCCGTCAACAAGCCACGTTTCTTCTTTCTTGTATAGGGCAATGAAGGCTTGATGTTTTTCAAAAACGAATCAGAATGCATTTGTTCCTGGATCATTAAAAGTTCTTTGTCTGCAATAGAAAACGCTTGCGCAACAATTTTATCAATCCTGTCAATAATGGCTTCAAGTTTACCGAGAGCATTTCCGTTATCATAATCCAATACAAAAGCCTTGAACTTTTCCAAATCAACATCATTCTTCAAAATTGGCATTTGCAATAAGTCAACGCGCCCCATTTCCCTGTTAGTATGAACTGTCAGCGCGGCCTTTAGGCGTTCAGCAAGCGTTTTACTATTGATTTCTATCCACGAATATAAGTCATCTGTCAGTCTAATTTGATAAGTGCCGTTGTCGTTTTGATGAACATCCATACCAATAGAATTGATCGTAACGGTTTTATCTCCCTCGATACAGTTCCAATGGATGGATGGCATTCCTTCATGAGAAGCCATTTCAATGACTGCTTGTTGAAAGGATAGGATGCCCAACGCATTAAGTTGATCGTTTAAGGTTTCAGCGCGGTTATAAATTGCCTTGCATGTGTCTAAAAAAGGTTGTCTGAGTTGATTGAGTTCATCTTGGTACGCCATCAACCCATCAGACCAAGGCAACATTTCCAAATTGGTAGGGTATAAGTGGCTCCAAAAATCTTCCACAACACCCATGCGCAAGTAAAGAGCGTAATAAAACTGATAAACATGACTGAGAACCAATACATCGAATGGAAATTCTTGATGTGCTTTATCAGGAACAAACAAGGTAGTGGTATCGAGAAACGCTTTCTCATGCATGTTAAATTTTACGGCATTCAACCCTATCGAAATTTGAAGAAAAGCGAATGTATTATCTGGCATCACATCAATAAATCGCCACAAGGATGGATCATCTACATTTTGAATGTCAATATTTGTTTCTTGCGCCTCACCCTCAATAAGACAAGAAGATATATTTTCCCCTTTGAATATATCAAAACCATTGGCAATCACTGGCTTGCTCCCCCTAAAAACGGCACCTCTTGTAATGCACGTCCTTGTATCCCAATGACCAGATAAGATGTTTTCTGGTTCACACTCTTGCCATTCAACGATTCTAGCGCCTTCTTTCCGCCTCCAAAACTTATAGGCTACATCAGAAAATTTTTTATTATCTTTAATTTTATTGATAATATTTAGTCGTTCAGTTGTGATTTTTGTTAGCACTCTTCCATCGTCAGACCAAATCTGCTCATAATCGAAAAATGACTCACTTGATTTAGATAAATCAATGCGCAAAAAACTATCAACACATTCATGACTGGCTACTCTAATACAGACTTTATCATTTTTCGTTGCTGGCTTTGTATCTGCCATAAAGATAATCGGGTTGACACTGGCATCAAACACATCATCCGATATGGCTTCCATATCAACGATCTCTGTAATGCGCCATTTACATCCGACCTTAAAAAGATTTCTGAGTGATTGGTTGGAGTTGTTGTCACAAAGTGATAAAGGAACCACGAACGCCAACTTGCCCTGACCATCAGGCTTGCACCAGGACTTGAGAGATCGATAAATAAATAGCGTAAATAGGTTTTTATCGACAGTAATATCTGTACTGTAATAAGCCGCCTGAGAATTAGTTAGCTCTTGATCGCTTCTCTCAGGTCTGACGTAGGGTGGATTACCGACAACAAAATCATATTGATCTGAATTTATCGCAGAAAACAAATCATACCCTGCATCAAACGACAACCCATTCACTTCGTAGGCCAGCAACGAGTTGTGTTTTTCTGAAATGCGGATATGGGGGAATCCATTGGATTTTAATTCATCCTTGAGTGGTAATAAATGCCACAAGAGCTGGATTTGCGTCAGCATTGCAGAGAATGGGTTTAAATCATTACCCGCTATGTTTGATAAGGCTTTTTGCGCTAACGCATAGTCACCAAAACCGTTAGAGATTAACTCGCCTGCTGTCTTTTCAAATACCTCAATGGGGAATGTACCTGAGCCACAAGACGGGTCAAGTGTTTTACTGTCTGCTTTAATACCTAGTCTGTCGATCATGTAGCGAGCAACTGAGGGCGGGGTGAAATACTCACCCATTCGCTTACGCTTGCTTCCAGACATAAAACGGTCATAAATACCCGTTAATACATCACCTTTGACCGTTTTAAAGTTAAAGCGTGAAAGATACATCAGCGATAACTCAATGGCAGTAGAAAGCTGTTCATCGTTAGAACCAAATATCCAATCAAGCTCCATTTCATCGAACACATTGAAGTAAATGCTTCTAGCCTTGTCGTACACGTCTTTCAGCAGCTTGGTGTAAGACAAATCAAAATATTCACGCATATTTTGGAATGCTTGAACGCCACCATTACAGATGTATCGTTTATCGCCAAAAAAACCATGATCTTCAAAAAAGCGTAACAATAAAACACGAGCCAAAATCATGTTGGCTGTTTCTGTTGCGAATAACTCGTAGGTCAGGTCTTGTTTGTTATAAACAACCTTACCGACACGCTTCATGAATTCAGGCAGCCATGAAACTGCCAGTTTGCCGACCGATGGATTAACGCCAATCATGGTCCTAATTTTGCTAACGTGCTTGTCATGCGCTTTGGCAGTTTCTGCACTCATGACTTTGCCTTTCAGTAAAAAAGGGTTGACTGATAATTCATAACCAGAATAAGAATCAGAGAAAGCTTGTAACTCTTGTTGACACGCTTCGATTTCTGGCTTCAACCGTTCCAGTGCAATAACACATGAATCTTGAAGCATTTGTGTTGATTTGTGAATGGCTTCATAAAAGTCTTTTCTAACATACTCGTAACGCTTTTTGGTATGTTGCGGTGCAGTGGGGTCATTGACATGAAGATCAATGATTGCAATATATTCATGGCATCCTTCTCTAAACGATTTAAGAGATGCTGAATAGCCTGAATTTTCTGCATGAATTAAAATCGTCTTTTGATAAAACCAATCCGCACCTTTTGAGATAACATCATCCCATCGTATTTCGATGTCTTTACTCACATCAAAAACCTTTTGTGAGCGCAAGACGACTGGTCTAATAACCATACAGGTTGGATCAATCATGACAAAATATGACGTGTCTATCGAAACATATTTTGCCTTCTCGGAAAAGATACGCTCTCGTTTTGCAGGAGAGGAAAAGGCATCGTGTTCATCTTTGACTTCGCAAACCAACCATTCACCAAGCTGTGATATGCCAGTTTGGGCCAGAATATAAAGATCGGGAATGCCTGATGCAGTGTCACTGGCAGTGTCAATTTTGATATTTCTTCTTGAATGTCCCAATGCGGTAAAAAGAACCAACACATCAGGATACATATTCCTTTCTTGACCTGGCTGAGTGGATTTTATTTGATGGATCGAATCTATTATCTTTAACATTGATTTGTCCTTTTTATTCATCCAAATTTATTACAATCTTTTATTAAAATAACCAATTTTTTGGTAATAAACGACGATTTGGCCAAGTCGAGGGTACTCTTGCACATCTACAAGCCCAGCAATGCCAGCGAACCGCAGCCTTCACGGATGATAAGGGGGCAACTGTCAGTGAGATCCACCACGGTGGTTGGCTCGCGCACACAGGCACCCGAATCAACAATGGCGGCAAAACGTCCCCGAAAGCGTTCGCGAATCTCATCAGCGTCATTGAGTGGAAGGTTTTCACCAGACGCAATCAGGGTGCTGGCCAAAAGTGGGTTGCCATGCAAGGCGAGCAGGGATTGCAAGACTTGATGTGCCGGTACACGCAAGCCAATGGTTTTGCGTGAGGGGTGGCTTAGTCGGCGCGGTACTTCCTTGCTGGCTTCCAGAATAAAGGTGTAGGGACCTGGTGTTGCGGCCTTGATGCGACGGTATTGCTGGTTATCGACGCGTGCATAGTTGGCCAGTTCTGATAAATTGCGACACAAAAGCGTCAGATGGTGTTTGTCGTTGATGCCACGAATGCGTCTGAGCTTGTCAGCAGCGGCCTTGTCATCAATATGGCAAACCAGCGCATAGCAAGAGTCCGTGGGAACTGCCAGCACTTCACCCTTGTCAAGCATGGCAATGGCTTGTTGCAGCAGCCGGGGCTGCGGATTGTCAGGATGAATTGCAAAAATCAAAGGCATGGCTGTATTGTCGCTGGAGAGATAACACAGGTCATTGTCCAAGGTGGGCAGTGGTGACTGTCGGGGGGTGCGATTCAGAGTGATGTGGAGCAGCCAACTTGGCCGCATACACAGAGACGAGCTTGGCGAATATGTTCGCCCATTTTTACTATCAAAAAAAATAGCTAACTACGCAAGCAGGACGGGGGCTAGAGGCCAATTTGTTATACAAAAAAACTCACATCTGGGAGCGCGGGCATCTTGCCTACTGTAGAAGCCGCTGCTACAAGCTACTTTGAATCGCACCCGTGGTGACTCGGACGACGATGTCACCAACATTCTGGCAGATAATTCTCAATGTAAAAGCTGAACGTATCAACCGCACCGATTGAAAAACCTGTCAGCTACAAAACCCATGAATCCCTTTCGCACATAGGCTTGACATTCGCCTTTGCTGCTGAATTGACGATATTCAGATTTCGCTTTCATTCCTAATAAACTTATGTCTTACACCGTCACACCCACCGTATTGCCTGATGTTTTTATCCTTGAACCCAAGGTTTTTGGAGATTCACGAGGCTTCTTTTTTGAAAGTTTCAATGAGCGTGACTTCATTGAAGCCACTGGCATCACGCAACCCTTTGTGCAAGACAACCACAGCAAATCAGCGCGTGGCGTGTTGCGTGGACTGCACTACCAAATTGAACACCCACAGGGCAAACTGGTGCGTGTCAGTCAGGGCGCGGTGTTTGATGTGGCAGTCGATATGCGCCTGAGTTCGGCAAATTTTGGACGATGGATGGGCGTGGTCTTGTCGGCTGACAACAAACAGCAATTGTGGATACCTCCCGGCTTTGCACACGGCTTTTTGGTCTTGAGTGACAGTGCCGAGTTTTTATACAAAACGACAGACTACTGGTATCCTGAGCATGAACGCAGTCTGCTTTGGAGTGACCCTACTGTTGGCGTACAGTGGCCTCTTGACAGTGCTCCGCTTTTGGCCGCCAAAGATGCCATCGCCTTGCCACTCGATCAAGTCCCCGGCTTTGCCTGACACCTCCCTGACTGGCACGGGTGCGTTTCAAAGTGATGTGGCTTTGCTTGGGTGCGACATCCAAATCCCCCCTAACCCCCCCCTTTTTCAAAGGGGGGAATGAGAATGGTTAGCCTATTTGGGCAAAGCGCTGTATTTGTCCCCCCTTTGAAAAAGGGGGGTTAGGGGGGATTTGGTTTTTGTATTGCACCACATCACTTT
>CAIXMC010000235.1 GCA_903920405.1 uncultured beta proteobacterium | reverse complement strand
TTGTTAATAATAGGTTTAATACCTACTTTTGACATCCGCAAAAAGAGTTTGCAATGGTTATTGTGAATATCATGTTTGCCGCAGCCACGGTTTTTGCACAAAACCATGGCACGGCAACGACCGTCATGCAAGTGAAATACCCGTCACTGTGTCGAGATTGATAAAGCATTGATTCACCTAATTTATCCATCATCCTGAATGAATGATGTGGCAATTATTGGCACTTTCTGAAAAACAAGATGCCAATGGCAACGTTGCCGTGTAACGTTTAGACCCATATTTTTTTACAAAAGTCGCTTGTCAAAATTTTCTAACCCTCGATGACACGCCTAAATTGTTGATTTATATAGAATAAGACAATATGTTGTGCAAACATGTGTGCTCGTAACTTGTTAATTCAAAAAAAGTTTTTTACAACAATGTGGTTTAGACTCACAACCCGTTTTAGCCAACTTATCCGTGGTCGTCAGGTGCTGATGAACGTGATTTTTTGTTTTGTATAGAACACATTTGCTCAATCAACCTTTATTTCATACCCGTCATACATTGGAATGAATGGGGTCTTTGGTTTATTCCAGATACAGAGTTTACGCTGTGATTTTTGATTTTGTGTATGTCGCAAGCTTGCCGTTATTTTTGGTTTGCATTCAACTGTGTCACCGGTTGGTCTTCGCTCTTTAGCCCATATAGATGCAATTAGTGCAAGCAGGTTTGACTACCCAGGGTGTAAACCTTGCTGCGCGGGTCAATCGCTATGATCTGAAAACGGTCATGGTCTGGATTAAGTAATGCAAACATGTCCTGCACCATGGTGTCACGCTCTTCATTGGTCATCCAAAGTTCATGAACCGATTTTTGACCAACGACTGAATAACTGCGAATCAGCTTCAACGCAGCAGCCAATCGACGCGGATGGGCGACATCGCAAAAGGCAAGGTAAAGATCGCGGTGATGTGTGTTCATGTCGGCATTGTTGCACTGAATATGCCGTGTACAGGTCATCGGCAAGCTTGCCATGATGCTATGAAAATAATAGCTATTATTGATTGTGAAAACTCTACGACCACGTCATCCTTCAGACCATCGTCCCAAACCAGGGCCACATCATGGCCAGAATGTGCGTGTTTGCGTAAAGTGTCCTGCTACCAAGTACACCGCCGAGTGTCATTTCCTGCTGACGGCTGCTGTAACGTTGCCAGTTGTGCCAATGCAGTTCGCGCTGGTCGTGCAAACCTTCAGCCAGTCGTACAACTTCGGGCACCGCTTGTCCCCTGTGAGGTTGGCCTGCATGCAGTTCCATCACCAATGAAATGCGCCTGGCAAGCGCGGCCAGTAGAGCGCGTGGTATTAAATTGGCAGAAATCAGGGGTTTCCATTGGTGTTGAAGGCGCATGGGCGTGTGAATCTTCAGTGTGACTGATTCAGCCAACGGATGCCTGAGCTGATAGACTCAGGGTGGCAACGTGGTCTGCAAGTCGGGGCTGGTTGCGCTGCCACACCGGATGAGCCGTACCTTGTGCATAAATCCAATCGACATGGCACAGTTCTGAGCGACTGCGCGCAACGCAGCACCAAACTGGCTTCGCAGCAACGATCCAGCGTAATTTGGCAGCACAATATCATCTTGCAAATGTGCGTTAAGACGGTAGTGTGCCAGTGGAACAGTCGATATCATAGATTTTGCTTTTGGACAGACATCTATGGAGTAAAGCTGATGGCATCCGGACTCAAAGTCAGGCTGTAACGACCAGGACGGGTGCCGCCATCGTTAATTATGTAGGCAGGGGCGGCAGGGCCAAGAGCAGTTTTAAGAAATTTAGCAAGTTTTGATTTGTGCTGCGAGAAATATTCACCTTCCATACCTTGTCGCAATGCAATTTCTGTGGCATCACCGTTACCTAATATGCCAATGATCAGCCGGTACTCACGCATAAAGAGTTCCCCCCACGGCATGTCATACGCTGTTTTTGCCGGCGCAGCCAAGGCTGGATCGTTTTTTTGTGCGCGACGGGCAAAGACGGCCAGTAAAGCCAATTCTGCGGGTGGAAGTTCAATGCGCTTACTGCCCGCCATGATGTATCGACCCCGCAGGTTGAGTTCCAGTCGGGGTGCTGCAAGAGCGGTTTGGGCTGCTGCCACAGTTTCGCTGAAGCTGGCTTGCCCGGTCAGCAGACCAACGGGCAGGCCGTGACGCAAACTGACAAAGGGTATCTCGGCAAGCGTGATGATGGCTGTTGCTGTGTCAGCCAGTTTGTTGTCTTTGGTTTGCAGCACATGGCTGTAGGGGGTTGGGTAGAAAAAATCAAAGCTGTTTTCAAAAGGCTCGCTGACCAGCACATGGCTCAAACGGTCTTGCGACCGCCCATAGAGCGACAACGCATAGCCCAGATAAAACCCCATGGTTTTGCGACCTCCAGCAATCGAGACATGCA
>CAIXMC010000234.1 GCA_903920405.1 uncultured beta proteobacterium | reverse complement strand
TCTGAAGGCAAGTTGTTGAATTTTCGTCATTCCCGCGAAGGCGGGAATCTAGTGCATTCTGGATTCCCGCCTTCGCGGGAATGACGGAACTGGCTGAAGAACAAATTCACCCTGGGGTTATCTCACTTCAAACTTTAAGCATGATTCGCCTTGTAACGCAAGCCCAGTATGCGTAAGTAGCTATCAAAATAGATGCAAATCCATATCATCGATCTTTTTTTCATTGGGTAAATTTATTCCCGCATCAGCACTGACCCCATTGTGGCTGATTGACCGTTCCCAGTTCAAGCAGAACGGCCTCCAATTCAAGGGCCAAGGCTTCGACACTTTCTGACGAGATGACATCCCCGGCGCGCTCTGCGGATTCGAATGCCAGACTCAGCTCGCGCAGACGGCGGGTTTCGATGCTCAATCCCTTCAGGCCATGCGCGATAAAGGCCAAAGTCTTGCGGTCACTTTTTTGTGCCGCCAACCGCAGTTTGGCTGGTGTATTGGCGTGATGCTGGCAAATTGAGAGGGCAATTTTTGCGACAAACTCCCGTCGCCCGCCGTAAGTGGCCAGCAACGCCTGCCAGTCAATGATGCAAGATGGACACGATGCCACTTCGGTGGGTTCGGACGGTGTGGTTTTGGGTGTCACATCGACGACATCACATACCGTGTTGACAGGCCTGCGGTTGGACACCTGTCTCAAAATGGCAGTCATCAGAATTTTGAGTTTGATCGGCTTGGTCACGACATCGACCATGCCTGCAGCCAGGCATTTCTCACGCTCTTCGGCCATTGCATACGCCGTCAGACCCAAGATCGGGAGTGTGGGTGTGGGAGCCATCTGTCGGATGAGGCGGGTCGCTTCAAAACCATCCATGACCGGCATTTGAATGTCCATCAGGATCACATCAAAGGCCGCAACCCCAGACTTTTGTAAACGTTCAAGAACCTCTTTGCCATTCTCGACACATTCAACACTGGCTCCTTCATGTTCAAGCATGTCTGTCAGCACCAGTCGGTTTATTTCAACGTCATCTGCGGCCAGAATAGAAATACCAGACAGGTCTGAATGGGTAGTTGCTTTTTCGACTGAAAGATGTTCTGGGGCTGTCACGGCCGGTAAACTCAAATGGAGGGTGAAGCTACTGCCTGCGCCTGGTGTACTTTGCACACTGATGTCGCCGCCCATGAGACGTGCGAGGTTCATGCTGATGTAAAGGCCCAGTCCGGTGCCACCGTAGGTGCGTGTGGTCGAAGTATTGGCCTGCTCGAACTGCTGAAAAAGTCGGGATATCTGCTCAGTAGTCATGCCTACGCCTGTATCGCTGATTTGAAACGAGGTGTCGCTGCCATTACGCATAACCGCCAGGGTCACGGTGCCACTGGGAGTGAACTTGATCGCGTTGGACAAGAGGTTAATGAGAATCTGGGAAAGGCGCAGACCGTCGCCTTCCACCCATTTTGGCAGGTCATTTGACAGCACAATGGATACGGTCAAACCCTTGGCATTCGCACGACCCGTGACAAAGCTCACCGCACCATCAATGGTTGCAAGCAGGGCAAAAGGCAGCTTTTCAACTTTGAGCTTGTAGGCATCGATCTTGGAAACATCCAGAATGTCATTGATGATGCCCAACAGGTATTCACCAGCATCAACAATGCGCCTAAAGGTATTGCCCGTCGGACAGACACGGCCGATTTCGCTGTCGATACATTCTCTGTCGATACATTCGCGCATGCCAATCTGCGCCAAGCCCAGCACGGCATTGAGAGGGGTACGAATCTCATGGCTCATATTGGCAAGAAAGGCGCTCTTGGCCAGGCTGGCTTTTTCTGCGGCAATTTTGGCATTCTCAAGCGCAATGTTTTGGTCTTTTAAAACCTGATCCATTTGTTTTCGCACTGTGATGTCGTGTGCTTCTACAAAAATGCCCTGAAGCTTTCTGTTGCGGTCATAAAACGTCGTTGCATTGAGGGACACCATGGTTTCCCTACCGTCCCTTGAGCGCGCAGTGAATTCCAAGTTGATTACTTTCTTTGTATCAAGCGCCCGACGGATGC
The DNA here is from genome assembly GCA_903920405.1 of uncultured beta proteobacterium. GTDB lineage: Bacteria > Pseudomonadota > Gammaproteobacteria > Burkholderiales > Burkholderiaceae_C > Rhodoferax. The sequence continues at coordinate 9,623 of CAIXMC010000234.1, read as the reverse complement.
TGGTTTCAGCCTGTTCTGGATCGGTGAAATAGCTTTTGACAGGTGTGCCCATCAATTCATCACGCGTGCAATCAGTGAGGACCTCCATCTGCTTGTTGACATCGGTGATGACACCTGATGGATCAATGGTTATCAGTGCGTCAGTATTGGATTCAAACAACGAGCGCGTGTAGAACTGCAAGTCATATAAACGCTGGTTGAGTTCCTTTTGGTTAGACTCAAGGCACTTGCTCACCGTACTGTCGGTACCGATCACCAGGTAGCCAATGATGACATCCGTTGCATTGCGTAGTGCCGTGACCGTCACCACTGTGGGTACACGACCACCGTCTTTGCGGATGAAGGTCAGCTCATGAATAGACTCAACACAGTGTGATGTTTTGCAGACCAACGCATCAAAGCCTGGTGCTATCGGCTTATTGAGTGCAACACTGAGCGCCTTGGCACGATCCGTCACTTCTTGCGGATGCGTGATGTTGGTCAGCATCTCTTTGTTCACAACTTCCTCGGCCGTGTACCCCAACATACGTTGTGCGCCAACGTTGAATACTTTGATGACACCTTGGGTATCTGTGGCGATGCCGTAGAAAAGGGCACTGTTGAAGATTGCGTTTTGCAGCGCATTCGCCTCTAGCATCTCTGCTTCCAACTTTTTGCGGTCAGTCACGTCGTGTATCACGCCGATCAGTCCGATAACCTCGTTATGAGCGTTCACAAATGTCGCTTTGTGGTACACCACGTCATGCACTTGGCCCAAGGCGTCTGGCATTTGTGTCTCGTAAATCTGCCCACCGGGGTTTTGAAACAGTTCTTTGTCTTTGGCGTAGTAGATAGCGGCCATCTCACGTGGTGCAATATCGAACACGGTTTTACCAATCATGGCTTCCCTTGAGCAGCCTCTGAACAGCTCAAACGCCTTGTTGACACCGAGGTAACGCCCTTCTGTGTCCTTGTAGAACACCGGCATTGGCACGGCTTCCATGAGTGCGCTGAAAAATAAGGCATTGGATTTGAGTTGATCATGCACTGCTGTTATCTCAGTGATGTCGTGTCCCATTCCAAACACGCCTATCAAGCAATGATTCGCATCAAATATCGGTGTTTTGGTGATTTCAAGAAGTTCTTTGTGGCCGTCATTGGTAAACTCAATCCAGTCCTGATGGGTGAGAGGCTCGCCACATGACATCACCGCTATGTCTTTGTCACGAAAAAAGTCTGCACGCTCTTTAGTTACAAAATCGTAATCCGTCTTGCCAATAATTTCTTTTTCCCCAGTCCCAAAGAAGCCTTCAAAGCGTTGATTACAATATAAATAAACACCATCGATGTCCTTCATCCAGATCAGATCGGGAATGGCGTGAATTATGGATTGCAACAGGGTTTCTTTCTGGGTGAGTCTGACATCACCTTCCTTGCGATCAGTGATGTCGGTCAGGTTAATCACCACCCCACTGTTCTTTCCTGCAAGCGGTGTCACGACCATGCTGACCCAATATGGCTGAGTGTGAGAACGGCATTGGAATTCGTGGTGAAAAATGGATGTACTGCCATTGAGCACACCCAGGATGCCTTTTGCTGCATCCGTGGCGTTTTCGCTGAAATTATCAAAACAGAACCGACACATTTTCAGGTAACTGATTCCAATCCCGCCATGACTGGCCGCCGTGTCATCTTCGGCGCTTTGCTGTCTGAAAAACTTACGCCAGGCTTCATTGCACTCCACAATATTGCCGACAGCGTCAAGAACGATAATTTGCGAGGCAATAGAGTCCAAAATGGCATCTCTGTATTCCTCGCTTTCATGCAGTTTTGCTTCCGTGTTGATCAGATCACTGATGTCGGTTTGAACGATGCGACTCAGAAGAACACCATCGTCGCCATGTAGGGTGGTGGCCACCAAATGTGCCCAGAATTGTGTTCCGTCGCTCCTGGTCATTCTCACATTGCACTGTTGCGGCTCACCCGTCATCTGAAGCTGAGTGCGCATCCTGGAGAAGATGGGCATATCTTCCTTCAGGATGAACCGGCTGATGCGTTTTTTAACCAACAGAGAGGGAATCACCCCCAGCATGGTGGCGGCAGTCATGCTGGCTTGAACGATAAGCCCCGGCTCGCTGAGGGTGCAATAACCTCCCAAAGAAAGACTTCTCAAAGATGAAAGCTGATGTCGCAGACTTTTCAAATCCGCCCTTAAGGTCGTGATCTTCGTGGACTGTGTTTCTTTGGTCATTTTTGGGCACTGGTTCAGTTTAATTATTCATGCAAATATATGATATTGAATAAAATAAAACAATTTTATATACCACCTTGCAATGCGAATCGATCGGAACCGTCATTTTGCGTCAGATTCAACGGGTCAGTTCCGAGGAAGGCTCGCATCGCCTGCGCAGCCACAGGTTTGCTGAAAAAGTGGCCCTGCAGCAAGTCGCATCCCATGGACTCTAGTAGTTGTGCCTGTTCGAGGGTTTCCACGCCCTCGGCAGTTGCGCTCAAGCCCAGGCTTTTGGACATGGCCAGGATCGCATGAACGATGGCCAGAGTTTCGGCATCGCCCGGCAATTCTTTCACAAAACTTTGGTCTATTTTGATGTTGTCCAGAGGCATGCGCTTGAGGTAGCTTAGCGACGAGTAGCCGGTGCCAAAGTCATCAAGCGAGACTTGTACGCCTGCCTCGCTAAATGCCTTAAGTGTTTTCATGCTGGCTTCCGTATTGGCCATCAGCATGCTCTCGGTCACCTCGAGTTCCAGGTATTGGGGTGACAGACCGGTTTGATCCAGCGCTTCCTGCACATGCCGCGCCAGGTCTGGATCCTTGAACTGAACGGGCGACAGGTTAACCGCCACTCGCAACGGGCGCCCCTCGCGCTGCCAGCTCGCGGCCTGCGCGCAGGCGCAGGACAGCACCCATCGACCAATCGGAACGATCAATCCGGTTTGCTCGGCGACCGGTATAAAGTCAAGCGGCGGCACCAGCCCTCGCAGGGGGTGGTGCCAGCGAATCAGCGCTTCGGCAGAGCAAACCTGTTTTGAGGTCACATTCACCTGCGGCTGGTAATGCAGCACAAACTCATCGCGCTCCAGTGCCAGGCGTAAATCGCGCTCCATTTCCACGTGCCGGTTCACCAACTCGGTGAGACTGGCGTTGTAAAACTGAAACTGGTCGTGGCCCGAGTCCTTGGCCAAATACATTGCGGCGTCAGCATTTTTTAGCAAATCAGTGGCGTCGTCACCATCCTCCGGATAGATGGCGATACCGATGCTGGTGGTCAGGCGTGTTGACTTGCCGTTAAGCATGAAGGGGCGCCGAACCATTTCGAGAATCCGGGTAGCTACCGTTATCGCATCTTCCGGCGCTTTGATGTCCAGTATCAGTGCCGTGAACTCGTCGCCGCCCAGCCGTGCAATCTGAACACCACTGCAGTTGGCCCTGGCGCGCGTCACCAAGTCGACCGAGCGCACGGCATCCTGGATTGCCGCTGACGCCGTTTTCAGCGCAATATCCCCCGCAACGTGACCCATGGTGTCATTGATATTCTTGAAGCCGTCAAGATCCATAAACAGCACGGCGAAGCGCGAATGGCTGTGTTTGGCTCGATTGATCTCGAGGTTGACTCGGTCGAGGAAGTTAAATCGGTTTGGCAGCCCCGTCAAATGGTCATAAAAAGCAAGTTGCCGTATTTTTTCTTCGGCCGCCTTGCGCTCCGTGATGTCGCGCGCCAGAACAATAAACCGTGGCAGCTCGCTCTGGGTGCACTTATTGCGCGCCACCGAGAGTTCAAACCAGAAAACAACGTCGCGCAGCACATGTTCATACTGTTTGCCATTGGAGACACCCTTGCGATGGGCTTCCTTAAGAGCCGACAAGCAGGTTTGTGCAACCGTGGGTGGCAATACCTCGGTAACCGTCTTGCCGATAAACGATTCAACCGGCGTAACCAGAAGTTCGGTATTCGGTGAGTGGTAGCTGATAATGCGCCCGCTCAGGTCAATCTCAAACAGCAAATCCGGGAGGGCGCTCAGAATTGCTTCGGTATGGGCTTTGGCGGCGCTCAGGTCTTGCAGTATCGCGTGGCCTCTAAGCAAATACTTCACCCGGTGTCCAATGAGCGCCCAGTTGATCGGTTTGGCAATGAAGTCGGTCGCGCCGGCATCAAAGGCGGACTCCACCGATTGCACATCGTCCATCCCGGTCACCATCATGATCGGTAACAGGTGGCCCGCAGCGCTGCGCAGCGCCTTGCAGACCTGATAACCATCGATGTCGGGCATGTCCACATCCAGCATGACCAAATCAAACATCTGACGCTGAGTCTGGCGCAGGGCATCTTCACCGCCGCTGGAAAGGATCACTTCATAGCCCAGCTTTTGAAGCGCAGCGCGCATCATCAGGCGCGCGGTCGGGTCGTCATCGACTACCAGTATTTTGGCTTGTTCGAGCTTCATGGGAAGTTCTCCAGTATTCTTTCGATCTCCAGCACCACGCGTTGGTACTCTTGCGGCACGCCAACGAACGCTGAGCGGGCGGCATCGAGATTGCCGTTGCGGGCATTGCCCTCAAGTTCGCGACAGCTCGCCGAAAGAGTTTGCGCCCCTACGTTGGCGCTGCTTGACTTGAGCGCATGCGCCGCATGGCACAGCGTCGGGAAGTCGCCGGCGTCGATGGCAGTCTGCAACTGGTTCATCAAGCTGCGGGCATCGCTCAGGTAGCTGCCAAAAACCTCGTTCGCCAGCGCTGTGCCGCCCGATTCGTCCAAACTGCGCAACGTGTCCATCACCATCGGGTCAATCGCGCTGCCGACATCCCCGGTGGCCGCTGCGCCCTGCGCTGGGTCAGGCGACTGCGAGGTGTGCGCACCTGACAGGCGCTCTGTCCTCAACCAGCGCGCCAGCATGTTATGCAAGTTCAATAGCGTCAACGGTTTTGCCAAGAAAGCATCCATTCCGGCATCGAGACAGTCCCTTTCGTCACCGTGCATGGTGTTGGCAGTGAGTGCCACAATCGGCAGGGGAGGGTTGCGCTCGCTTGTCATTTGCCGGATCAGCCGGGTGGCCTCAAAACCATCCATCACCGGCATTTGGCAGTCCATCAGCACCAGGTCAAAGTGGGTCTGGGATACTTGGGCTACAGCTTCTGCGCCGTTGGCGGCCAGTTCGACCTGCAGCCCGAGTTTCCTGAGCATGGCTCTGGCCACCAGTTGGTTGGTCCGGTTGTCCTCCACCACCAGCACACTGCCCCACAGCGTTTGCTCGAACCTGCCGCCATCAAAAGCCAGCGCTTCAAAACCCGGGAGCGGTATCACTTCGGCAGAAGCAGGCGGCAAACACAGGTCAATACAAAACGTGGAACCTTGCCCGGGCGTGCTTTGCACCGAAACGGTACCACCCATGAGCCCGAGCAAACGCCGGCAAATTGCCAGGCCCAGACCGGAGCCACCATATCGTCGCGTGGTGGTACTGTCGGCTTGTAAGAAGTGCTCAAAGATCGAGGCCTGCAACTCCGATGCAATGCCGATGCCGGTGTCTTCAATACACAGCCGCAAGGCCACCTCGGGGGTGACCGGCGCGGCCTGCGTGACGATCACCACCACCTTGCCCTGATGGGTGAATTTGATGGCGTTGCCCACCAGGTTGGCCAGCACCTGGCGCAGGCGCAGCGGATCACCACGCAGCGCCCAAGATGCCTCTGGCGGGGTGAATTTTGTGCTGAGCTCCAGCCCTTTGTTTCGTGCTGATTCGGAAAACATGAGCAGTACATCGGCTACCAGCTCGGTCAGACTGAAATCCAGCGCCTCCATGGTCATGCGGCCCGATTCAATTTTGGAAAAATCCAAAATGTCGTTGATCACGCCCAACAGATGCTGGCCTGAACGTTGCGTCGTCAGTGCCCACTGCTGTTGCTCAGGCGTCAAAGGGCTATAAAGCAACAATTCGTTCATGCCCAGAATGCCATTGATCGGGGTGCGAATTTCGTGACTCATGGTCGCCAGAAACTCACTTTTGGCCCGATTCGCTGCCTCCGCCTGCTCCTTGGCAACTTGCAGGTCTGCGGTACGGCGTCTTACTTCCTCTTCCAGGTGGTTGCGCTGATGCTCCAGCCGGGCTTCGCGATCAATAATTTGCTCCAGCATGGTGTTAAAGCCGTTGGCCTGCAAATCAAGCTCTTCAATGCCGCAAGGCGAGGCGCGATCGGTGAAGTTTGAGCCATCTGCTGTCTGGCGCATCAGTTGGTTCAGCGACGCAAACGGGGTCAACACGCCGGCATTGAGACGCCGTAGCAACCGGCCACTGGCGCCCAGCGCCAGGACGGTAGCCAGCATCGTGACCAGCAGGCGCCCGCCGGTTTCTCTGTACAGACTGCCCAGCTCTACGGTCAGCACAAGAAAGCCATACTGCTTGGCCTTAAACCGCACTGGCTCGGATACCTCGAAATAACTGGCGTGCAGCGCCAGCGGGACGGGTATCAGTGAGGGTTCCTTTGACCCGATGCCCATGTATTTGGCCTGCAGACTGCCGTCATTGGCATAGATCGCCGCGCTTAGGATATCGGGGGATTGGTGCAAGGACTGCAACAGCTCTTCGCTCGATTTTGTGTCCTTGAACAATAATGACGCGGCGGAGTTCTCCGCAAGCACGCGCGCTTGAACTTGACTGCCATGAACCAGATTAAGAAAGTCCAGCGCGAAGTTGCTAATGGCAATGATGACCGCCACCGACCCAAGCGCCATAAGCAGTGCCCAACGGTTGATTCGCGCTAGGTGCTGGCCGAGCGAATAGTTCCGCCTCATTGGATGATCCCCGAGGCCAGCCGCAATAGCTTGGAGCTGATTTGAAGGTGCGCCTCTCGTGCGGTCCGCAAATTGGCCTCAAAACTGATCCTGTTGGCGGTGATCGCCATGTTCAGGACTGCGCCTTGGCGGGCAGCGTCAGGGCGGTCGGCGATGGTAAGAACGGGCTTGCCGCGCAGATACTCAAGCACTTGCGTCAACGCGCCCGCAGCGGAGGCTGCCATAAAAACGGCGTCACAGGCATTGAGTGAATCGGCGCTTCGGATCTGCACCGCCAGTTGGCGCGTACCAACGGCTTTGCCTTGCAGTGCGTTAAGAGCATGGCCCAGCGGGTCCGGTTCGAGAACACACAGAGTCAGGGTCTTGCCAGTTTCCGCTGGCCACTCGGTAAAAAGAATGAAGTTGTAGAGGAACGCCGTTTTCAGTTCGCGCTCGCCACTGCTCAAAGTCGACACCTGCACTAAGCCCGGCAACGCCCACAGGATAAGCGCGCAGGCACTGAGCAGACGAGCCCTCCAGTTGGCACCAAAAAATATCATCAGAAGTGCCATGTGGCCTTGAGTAGCAGGCTTCGTCCCACCTCCGTCTGCTGGATTGGCAGGTAATCAGAGACAAACTCGGGATGGCGACGGTTGAGCAGATTTTGGCCAATGAGGATCAGGTTTCCATGGCCACCCAGCGGCACGGCGTAGCGCAGGTCCAGCTCGGTATAGGCTGGCACTGGCGGGTTGCTCAAGCCACTGACGTGCCTCAACCATAGGTCGAGCTGGTGCCCATTGTTGAGCGTCCATGCCGAGCGTAAGGAAGCCCGCTCACGCGCCACTCGACCGATCCACAGGCTTTGCTCGGCCGCAGCGGCAGGGTCGGCCAGCGCTGGGCTGCTCAGGTAGAGTCGCGAGTAGATCGACTGCAGGCGCCAGTCGTGCCTGACCTGCCAGTCGGCGGCCAGCTCGAAGCCCTGGGTGTGCACCTTGGCTCCATTGATGCTGGTCAGCGGCACCACCACCACCACAGGTGAGACCATCTGCATGGGTTGCGTGGACATGCTGACAACGTCGCTGTAATCGGCGGTGAAGACGCTCAGGTCAAGGGACAACTCGGCGTTGACGCGGCTGCGCCAACCGGCCTCCAGTGCGGTCACAATCTCGGCCTTCAGGGACCCCGCCGCCGGCGGCACGCGCACCGTGTCAACAGCCGGCGTAGCGGGCGGTACGGCGGGGGTTTCAGAAAACAGAAACGGCACGTCAAGCTCCAGGCGCGAGGGGGTGCGTGAGGCACGCGCCAGGGAGGTCCACCAGGTGCTGCTGGCGCTGGGTGTGTAGGCCAGTCGAATGTCGGGCTGGACCTGGGTGCCACTCCAACTGTCAAAATCAACGCGCACGCCACCACTGAGCTGCCAGCGCCGGGGGAGGAGTGCATAGTCGTCATGGACAAAAAAACTGGCCAGTCGCCAGTCGCGCTGCTGTTGCTCGAACTTGGCCAGGTCGAACATCACGGAGCCGGGCAGTTGAATGTCGTCGCGTGAGAGCCGGTAAGCGCCACCCCACATCAACTCATGCGCGCCGCTGGGCAAACTTTGCTGAAACTCTCCCGCCACGGTTTGTTGCTGCACGTGAATCAAGCTCTCCAAATCACTCACCGATGTCTGCGCCGAGAGCTGCCATTCCTGGTTCCCGCCGCCGCCAGTGGCTTGCTCACGGCGCAGCAGCAGACTGCTGCCGGAGTCGGCTTGCTGTATGTCAAACAAGGGGGGCACCCTGCCATAGCGGGTGTAGTCGAGCCGGTCGTCGGCGCGTGACTGGTAGGCCTCGCCCACCAGCATCCAGTTCCCGCCGTCGGCCGCCGGCCAGTTTGCGTGCAAGCCCAGGCGTTGGTTGCGCCAGCTATCGTTGCCTTGATCGCCGCTGCTGGTGTGAGCCGGATCAAGATCAGCCACCTTGGCCGAAATCCGCACATGCCCGTTGCCGACCTTCATACCGTGGCGCACAGTGACGGATCCCGGCTGATCGGTGCCGCTGGAGGCACTGATCTCGGTGCCAAGCATGCTGGACGGATCAAGCGAAATGATGTTGATGACACCGTTGACTGCGTTGGATCCCCACATGGCCGCACTCGGCCCGCGGATGACTTCAATGCGATCGACATCCGCAAGGATGACGTCTTCATCTTCCCACATCACGCCCGAGAACAGTGGCGAGTAAACACTGCGGCCATCTTTGAGCACCAGCATCTTGTTGGCAAAGCGGCCATTGAAACCGCGAATGCTCACCGCCCAGCGGTTGTTGCCAATGCGTGCCACCTCAACCCCAGGGGCCAGCCGTAGCGCATCAGGGATGGTTTGGGCGCCCGAGCGATCAATATCCTCGCGGGTAATGACAAACACCGCTGCCGAGACATCCTGCACGTGCTGCAACTTGCGCGAAGCACTCTTGATTTCCACCTTGAGGAGATCCTCCAACTGCAGATCCAAAACGTCGGTACCGGCTTGCACCGGTAAAGCCAGCGACACGCCCAGAGTCAGGAGCAGGCGGTTCAGCCGACGGTGCCATTCTTTGCGGCGTGCTCCATTGCTTCGAGTAATTTTGATACCAGACATAGTTATGTTCCTCATTGGTAACCGTTTAGACCCAATACCGTTCAATGGAGCACAGTAATAGCTTCCACGAACGATTTACTGGGTTGTGGAAAGGATCGATGCACAGCTCTTTTTTTAGGCCATTTGCTCATTTTTACCTTGATGACGCGTGGGTTGATTCGGTTGCGGCGAGAGGGAAGAACTTCTTCAGAAATTTCTTGCACCAGCTTACGATACCAATCTTTGAGAGCGTTTTGGCTCTG
>CAIXMC010000233.1 GCA_903920405.1 uncultured beta proteobacterium | reverse complement strand
TCCAATAAAGTCCAATGTGAATGTCCTCAAATCCCATTCAACTGAACAAGTGCCCAATTCAGTAAAAAAAGTTAATATAAATCAACATAAAAAATTTTACGATATGGCTACTTTGTCCAAAAATCACTGATTGTCAATGAAATCATTGGATTAGGTAAGGGTTTAGAAAAAAGGCGGGGAGGTCTGTATTCGATAATAAGGCAATGAAATTTAATCCTCCCCTTCCATTGATCGCCATGTGGCGGCCTGTTGTGGCGATGTTTTTCGTCATCACGTCGTCTAATTATCTGGTTCAATTTTCAATCAACGACTGGCTGACCTGGGGAGCATTTACTTTTCCAGTGGCTTTTTTGGTCACTGACTTGACCAACCGTGCCGTTGGTCCTGATATGGCACGCGAAGTGGCTTGGGCAGGTTTTGCCATTGCCTTGGTGGTATCGCTGGCGCTGGCACCCTGGCGCATTGCCGTGGCATCGGGTGTCGCTTTTATTGTGGGGCAGTTGCAGGATATTGTGGCTTTTAACCGGCTGCGCGCTTTGATGTGGTGGAAAGCTCCGTTGATTGGCTCCATGCTGGCCTCTGTGGTGGACACCGGCTTGTTTTTCTTTTTGGCGTTTGCGGGTTCAGACATGAACTGGCTGATGCTGGCCGTAGGCGACTTGAGCATCAAATGGCTGATGGCCGCAGTTTTGTTGGCACCTTATCGCATGATGTTGCCGCGCCTGCAGCTTTGGATACCACGGTAGGCATGGTTTAACCCATGCCGATCCGGTTGCTTCCCAAGCGTAAACGTGAGAATCTGCTCACGAGTGGCTGAAATAATCCGAAGGTCTAAACTCCAGATTTTCAATTGAATTGATTTAAACCTAGATTCCTCAGTTGACCGCTTATGATCTTCACTAAACCGTTATGAACATTGATATTTGTTACTTCGATGGAGTTCACCCTTTGGGTGAGAGCGCTACGCACCCGATTGAGCTACTGGCGGTGCGTCTGTGGGTGTTGCTCCTCCTAGCAGGCAGTAGCCTGCGTCGTCGTCGCGCCTACCCAGACGCGCCGCCAGTAGCCCACTCGGGCGCGTTCAACTGAGGAATCTAGGTTAAAACGCATTATTTAAAATGAGCGAACCGATGATCATGACTATTGCCAAGCAAAACCAGCTCGAAGCGCAATCCATCGAGATCATGCGCGAAACTGTAGCAACATCCAAAAACCCGGTGATGATGTACTCTATCGGCAAAGACTCATCTGTCATGTTGCATCTGGCTCGCAAGGCATTTTGGCCTGCACCCCTACCATTCCCATTGCTACATGTGGACACCACTTGGAAATTTCGCGAGATGATTGCTTTTCGCGACCAAATGGCGAAAGCGGCCGGTGTCGAATTGCGTGTCCATGTGAATGAAGCTGCGCGCCAAGAGGGCATTTCACCATTTGTTCATGGCTCAGAACGCTACACCGACCGAATGAAGACTGAAAGCCTGAAACAAGCGCTGGATGCAGGCGGCTACGACTTGATCTTGGGCGGCGCGCGTCGCGACGAAGAAAAATCCCGCGCCAAGGAGCGTATCTTTTCTTTTCGCGCACCAGGGCATCGTTGGGATCCCAAAGCACAGCGTCCTGAATTATGGAATCTCTACAACACCCGCATCCATCAGGGCGAGACGATCCGTGTATTCCCGATCTCAAACTGGACAGAAGCTGACATCTGGCAATACATCGAATCAGAGAACATTCCTATCGTCCCGCTTTACTTTGCAGCCAAACGTCCCGTCGTGAAACGCTGTGGGCAATGGCTGATGGTCGATGATGACCGATTCCCATTGAACCTGGGCGAAGTGCCGGAAATGCGTCTGGTGCGTTTCCGCACCTTGGGTTGTTATCCACTGACTGCGGCCGTGGAAAGCAACGCTGACACGCTGGCCAAGATCATCGAAGAGACGCTCGCTGCCAAGTCATCAGAACGCCAAGGCCGTCTGATCGATCATGATGGTGCTGGCTCCATGGAGCGCAAGAAACAAGAGGGGTATTTCTGATGCAAGATGCACTGCGTTTTATCACTTGTGGAAGTGTCGATGACGGGAAATCCACCCTGATCGGGCGCTTGTTGTACGAATCAAAGCAAATCTTCGATGATCATCTGAGTGAACTGGAACATGCATCCGGCAAGTACGGTACACAGGGCAAGGAATTAGACCTAGCCTTGCTGGTGGACGGTCTGCAGGCTGAACGGGAGCAGGGCATTACTATCGATGTAGCTTACCGATTCTTCTCTACAGACCATCGCAAGTTCATCGTGGCAGATACACCGGGACACGAGCAGTACACCCGCAATATGGCAACAGGTGCTTCGACGGCCGATCTTGCCGTACTCTTGATCGATGCCTGCAAAGGTGTGTTGCCCCAAACAAAACGCCATAGCCGCATCGTATCCATGATCGGTGTTCGCCATGTGGTCGTGGCTGTGAATAAGATGGACAGGGTCAGTTGGGATGCTGCGACATTCAACACTATTGTTGCAGAGTACCTGACCTTCATCGAGGGTCTGAGTTTCGATTCTGTGCATGCCATACCGGTGTCTGCCTTGACGGGTGAGAACGTCGCACACCGATGCGTGCAAACACCTTGGTACAAGGGACCTGTCTTGCTTGAATATTTGGAACAAGTAGATGTATCCAGAAAGGAAGAATTCCACCCCTTCCGAATGCCTGTGCAGTATGTAAATCATCCAAATTCCGAATTCCGTGGCTACTGCGGCAGTGTTGCCGCTGGTAGCATCAAAGCAGGAGATGGCATTCGTGTCGTGCCGGGTGGAGCAGATGCCAAAGTTAAATCCATTGTGGTGTGGCAAGGCGAGCAGGCTGTAGCCAATACCGGAGATGCGGTCACACTCACACTGGATAAAGAAGTCGATGTCAGCCGAGGTCAAGTGTTGAGCAGTGCCGAAGATCCAATTCAGAGCAGCGATCAGTTTGAGGCCAGCGTGATCTGTTTGTCCGAGCATCATCTGATGCCAGGTCGCCCTTACTTCATTAAAATTCACACCGCACAAGTTGGCGTGACGATCACGGATATCAAATACAAGCTCGATATCAATCAAGGGGAGCGCCTCGCTGCCAAAGTGCTTGAGCTTAATGACATCGCTGTGGTCACTCTCTACACCAGCCACCCTGTCGCCTTTGAACCCTATACGCAAGCTAAGTTACTCGGTGCCTTCATCTTGATCGACCGCATGACCAATGAAACGGTTGGGGCGGGCATGATCCATTTCGCACTGCGCCGTGCGTCCAACGTGCATTGGCAAGCGATGGATGTGAACAAGGCCTCCCGTGCCCTGCTTAAATCTCAACAACCAAGGTGCATCTGGTTTACGGGTTTGTCTGGCTCGGGTAAATCAACCATCGCCAACCTTTTGGAAAAGCGTCTGTACTCGGAAAACCGGCACACCGTTTTGTTAGATGGCGACAACATGCGTCATGGCTTGTGTCGAGATTTGGGGTTTACCGAAGCTGACCGCGTAGAGAATATCAGGCGCGTATCAGAGACAGCCAAGTTGATGGTGGATGCCGGCTTGATCGTACTGGTGTCATTTATCAGCCCATTTCGCGAAGATCGTGACTATGCCCGCTCATTGTTCGAGCCGGGTGAGTTCATCGAGGTGCATGTTGATGCGGATATTGAAGCCTGCGAATCTCGTGATGTGAAAGGTTTGTATGCCAAGGCACGAAAAGGACAGATAGCCAACTTCACCGGCATCGACAGCCCCTATGAAAAACCGCTGTCCCCTGATGTGGTCGTCGATACTGTGAAATTTTCACCTGAAGAATGTGTGCAGCGGGTGATGGACTTGATCAAATCGGGTGCGATTCAAAGTGATGTGGAGGCGGCAATGTTCCCTTGTCAAGCTGCACAAACTTGAGTGAGTTTTTTTATATAACAAATTAGCCTCCAGTGCCCGTCCTGCTTGCGTAAGTAGCTATTTTTTTGATAGTAAAAATGGGCAAACACATTCGCCAAACAAAGCAACAAAAATTTCAGTCAATCAATGCCTGTGGCAGAGCCGTCCTGGCTCTGGTTTATATCCAAGGCGGAACGCCGCTTCCACGGACGGATGTTCAAGAATGTATTGATTGACACGTGCCCTTGATGGGAGTAGTCGCTTGATGAGCTGCGGGATCAATAATTGTGGAAAAAAGTGAGAACATGAACCGAGTCACACTCCAACCTGTCGCCAACGTACTCAAACCAAACAGTGTCCAATAGCTTGAACCCAGATTCCTCAGTTGACCGCTTAATGTCTTCACTAAACCGTTATGAAAATTGATATTTGTTACTTTGATGGAGTTCACCCTTTGGGTGAGAGCGCTACGCACCCGATTGAGCTACTGGCGACACGTCTGGGGGTGTTGTTCCTCCTTGCAGGCAGTAGCCTGCCGCGTCGTCACGCCTACCCAGACGCGCCGCCAGTAGCCCACTTGGGCGCGTTCAACTGAGGAATCTAGGTTGAACTCCCCTGTTTTACTCCATATCGCGCCTGGGCAGGCTTTTCCATTGGCTCACATGGCTTGGGGCGCTGATACGGGTGCGCCTGGTTTGCTGTGTATGGGTTCTGATTTGTCGGTACCGACGCTGCTACAGGCTTACCAGCATGGTATTTTTCCGTGGTTTGGTGATGGTGAACCTATTTTGTGGTGGAGTCCAGACCCACGCATGGTGCTCAATGTGGACAAATTTCGCTTGCACCATTCCCTCAAAAAAACCTTAAAACACTTTGCAAGAGACACTGCCTGCACTATTCGCATGGATTTTGCATTTGAGCAAGTCATTTTGGCCTGTGCAACAAGCCAACGGTATGGGCAAAGAGGAACATGGGTAGTGCCAGAGATGATTCACGCTTACATCCGCTTGCATCAGGCAGGTTTGGCTCACAGTGTGGAAACCTGGGTGAATGATCAATTGGTCGGAGGACTTTACTGTGTGGCAATAGGCCACGCTGTGTTTGGTGAGTCCATGTTTCATCGCAGCACAGATGCATCAAAAATAGCCTTGGCAGCGCTGGTGTGTTTTTGTCATCAGCACGGCATCACGCACATGGATTGTCAACAAAACACACAACATTTGGCTTCGTTGGGGGCGTGCGAAATGTCGAGGCAGACATTTATTGCGGAGCTTGATGTATTTACACGGCAATCCGCGCCACAGTGGCATTACTCACGCGAGTACTGGACGTCCCTTTCCTTTTTCTCTTGACGGGTCTATCTTCGTACCACGTGACGCAGCAGGACCACCAGCCCCAAGGCGGCCACGGTAAGCCCCATCACCAGCGCAATCCAAAAACCTACAGCCCCCATGGCTTGATCGGGTTTGAAGGGCATCCAGCCCGGAGCTAAACCCAAGGTACATCCCAGCGGCAATGCAAAGACCCAAAAGGCTGTCAAATGAATGACCATCGGCGAACGGGTCACTTTGTATCCGCGAATAGCGCAACTCGTCACAACTTGCGTGGCATCCGACAATTGAAATAGCGCCGCCAACAAAAGAAGTTTTGCGGTCAGGGCGATGATCGCTGCATCACTGGTGTAAGCACTGGCAATTTGTGTGTTGAAAACTGCAATCAAAAGGGCAGAGACTATTGCAAATCCCATTGCCAACGCCAAGCCCACCCAGGATTGGTAACGTGCCAAAGCAAAATCGTTCGCTCCCAGTGACTGCCCAACTCGTGTCAGAAGCGCCAAACCCAGACTGAGTGGCATCATAAACACCAGCCATGAAAAATTGAGCGCAATCTGGTGCGCTGCCACCTGCACGCTACCCAACTCGGCAATCAAAAGGGCAATCAGACTGAAAGCGCTGGTTTCGGCAAAATAGGTTACACCAATGGGCATGCCCAATGCCAGCAAGGTTTTGATGTGCGTCCAGTTCGGCCACTCCCATTGACCCAGTGGCCAAGTACTTCGGTAGGCAAGCGAGCGGTACATCCACCAAATCAGCGCGACGAAACTAAATGTCACTGTGATCAGCGTAGCCCATGCACAACCCAAACCGCCCAGACGTGGAAAACCCAACATGCCAAACACCAGTACCCAATTGGTTGCAATATTGAGCAGCAGACAAAGTAGTGCAATCACCATCAGCGGCTTGGTTTGGTTGATGCTGGTGCTATAGCCAGACAAAACCCGAAATACAGCAAACAGCGGCAGTGCCAAACTGGTGATCCAAACAAAATTAATCGCCAGTTCATGGACCCGAGGCTCCAGAATCATCTTGTCAAACAACAGGGCAGCCCAGTTGGCACAACCGAAAGCCAGTAGGCCCACGCCCAACGCTTTCCACATCGCCTGACGAACCATGGAAGGCACTGCATTCAATTGACCCGCACCCACCAAGTGGGCTACTACGGGATTGATGGACATCAACAACCCCATCACGCTGATCATCATCAAATTCCAGATGGACACCCCCAGCGACACGCCCGCCAGGTCTTGCACACTGGCGTGACCGGCCATGGCGACATCCACCACAGCCATGCCAACCAAGGCCAGTTGCCCCACCAAAATGGGCCAAGCCAGATGCCACAGTGCAAGCATCTCAGCTTGAAAACGGTTTCGCTTTATGGAATATCTCAAGGGTTTTGAAAGAAAATGTCTCAATCGTGACAGCCTGCTACAGTAAATATGGAATTTTGTGTATTTTCGTGGTTGTCAGAAACGCATCACAAAAATCCACATGGGACACTGACTTTACCCACACAATCCATACCATCATGGCATCCTGTCTGGGCTGTCCCATCTCAATATTTTATAAAATGTATCGTTTTATATCAATAACTTATAAATCTCACGAAGACTAACATGTTATCAAACCAAAATCAATTTTTTTCACTTCCTGACATGGGGCAGCTTGTGTGGTCAGTCATTGTGTGTAGGTCTTTGACCATCACAACATTGACGAAACATACACACTGGAATGCCTGGAGCGCTCACCATGACATTAACGCTTGACGAACGACTTAACTACATATTGCCCCGCATCACATCGCGTGATTTTCTGGATAGCAATGGCTTGGGCAATGAGATTGGTTTTTGGATATTCGATTACCCACCCGATCGTGAACTTGATGTGCGAGCCTTTCTGGCCAGTACAGTATTGCCAGCCTTGGTCAGACAAGTGCCCATCATCAATGCGGCCAACATTGATTTACTGACATTGGTCACTGAACTGTTGCAAGAGCGAAAGCTCCTGGACAAAGCCATGGACATGCAACAAACCAAGGGTGATGACAGCGCCCTGGCTGCATTGCGCTCTGTACTCAAAGAAGACAAGCTGGCTCAAAAAATTGCCAACCAGTTTGACATTGCCCACCTTGATGTGTTGATGTTGACGGGTGTGGGTGCCGTCTATCCCATGCTGCGCACCCACACGCTACTGTCAGCACTGCATCCCATCATGGGCAAAACACCTTTGCTCATGTTCTTCCCCGGACGGTATGACGGCCATTCGCTGCGATTGTTCAATACACTGACAGAGGATCACTACTATCGGGCGTTCAGGTTAGTTGCCTTGGAATACCAGTGGGAAGTGGGAAGTGAAGAGCAAATACCGGAACAGTGGGAAGTGGGAAGTGGGAAGTGGGAAGTGGGAAGTGGGAAGTGAAGAGCAAATACCGGAACAGTGGGAAGTGGGAAGTGGAAAGTGGGAAGTGGGAAGTGGGAAGTGAAGAGCAAATACCGGAACAGTGGGAAGTGAAGAGAAAATACCAGACCACTTCCCACTCTCCACTTCCCACTCTCCACTCTCCACTTCCCACTCTCCACTTCCCACTCTCCACTCTCCACTCTCCACTCT
>CAIXMC010000232.1 GCA_903920405.1 uncultured beta proteobacterium | reverse complement strand
CGCCCATTGCTCCGGAGATTTTGTTGGCTCTGTGGCTGTATGCCACGCTCGATAGCGTTGGCAGCGCACGTGAGGTCGCTCGGCTGACCGAAGAAAGCGATCCATACCGATGGATTTGTAGAGCGCTGCAATCTTGCAGCCCGAGCCGTGGCCTTGATCTACAACTGGTGGAGTTGGTATGTGCGACTGGCGCATACGACCACCCGACTTGAAGCCATCACATCACGCCCCCTGTTGCTCTCAGGGGTGGCCAGACTGACAGAACATGCGGGTCAATCTCGGCTGTTGCTGACTGTGACCCATGCAGCAAGCGATTTGATTAAGACCATGGTGACCAACGTTCGCAAGGGGTTAGACGCAATACTTGCAACTGCACCACAGTTGACAAAACGCCAGCGCTGGGGAGCTCTGGTGCGCTACATTGTTGCAAAAATCATAGCAGCTAAAACAGAAAGTCACTCGCAGACTGCGCTGTCGCCACCGAATTTCTCCCCGCAGCTCGTGCAGACTACGGGGTAACCGAGGAATTTAGGTTTATGACGATGGGTGATTTCCAGGAAGCAGCCAGACAAGCTAAAAAATTTCCCCCGCAAACGTGAAGGAACAAAACAAATCATAGCAAGGTATCCTTATCCCGCAAGGGTTACAGGCACTTTTGATGGATAAAACTTCAAACATGGTTTCTGCCCGCTGCGTGGTTCGCCAAAATCCCGTAATGCGCTACGCTTCTTACGGGATGCCCCGCTTATCCTGCTGGCACTGGATCATAGTTTTTCGCATCCAGACGCAAGTCATCATCACTGTCGACAAATTGATTGGCAATGTTCACCAAAACATTGCTCAGCGCCATTTGTAGTAAGGCAGGCAATTTTGGCCTCATTCGGGATCGCTACGTATTGACTGCATGAATCATGACAGTAGAATTTTTTCTAACTCTTGGGCAGGCACAGGGTGAGAGATCAAGAAACCTTGCGCAAAGTCACATCCGGCAGCCTGCAATAAATCACGTTGCTGCGTTGTTTCTACACCCTCAGCAATGACCTTGATCCCCAGTTTGTGAGCCATCACAATGATGGCTTCACACAGGGTCATGTCGCTGGAACTGCATGAGAGGTTGCGAACAAACGACTGATCGATTTTCAAAAAATTGATGTTGAATTTTCTAAGGTAGGACAACGCAGAGTAGCCGGTTCCAAAATCGTCCAAAGAAACCAGGATGCCCGCATCGCGAAATTTCAGCAGACCGTTGGTAACAGTTGGGCTGGCATCCAGAATAAGCCCTTCCGTGATCTCGACATTGATAAAAATACCAGGCAAATTAATGTCACGCAAGTGATCAATCCAGGCATTAAACACTGAGTTGCTGGAACGAAACTGCGCGGGAGACACATTGATACTGATCACCAGTGTCTCGTTTCGCAGGTGGTGCCAATGCTCTGCCTGGCGTGCTGCTTCGTGAAACACCCAGTCGCCAATTTCCACAATCAGCCCCGACTCTTCAGCCAATGGAATAAATTCCATCGGATTGATCAAACCCAAGCGAGGATGTTGCCATCGAATCAGTGCCTCGACCTTCTCAATGCGACCACTGCTGAGGTTAACGATAGGCTGGTAATAAAGACAAAACTCGTTATGGATCAACGCTGATCTCAAATCGTTCAATAGTCGTGCACGTTTTTGAGCGGTTTCCTGCAAATCTGGCGAATAGAACGCGTGGCGATTGCGGCCCGCATCTTTGGCAACATACATGGCCTGGTCGGCACACTTCAAGAGTTCATCCAGACCACTGGCATCGCCCGGATACATGGCAATGCCAATGCTGGCCGAGACATACACCACATCACCTTCCAAATCAATGGACGCAGAAAGCTGCCGAACAATGTCTTCAGCCACCCGCTGAACGCTTTCCGCATCGTCAAGATTGGTCATGAGTACTGTGAATTCATCGCCACCCAGGCGGGCCACTGAGTCGGTTTCTCGAACACATCCGATGATTCGCCTTGAGGCTTCAATCAGCAAGAGATCGCCTTTTTTATGACCCAGGGTGTCATTGACCTCCTTGAAACGATCCAGGTCAATGAACATCAATGCCATATTCTGGCTGTCACGGTTGGATTTTCTGATCTCTTGCGCCAGTCGATCGTGAAACATGCGCCGATTGGGCAGTTGTGTCAGAGAATCGAAATTGGCGTGGTGCCAAATCAGTTCCTCGGACTTTTTCTTCTCGGTAATATCGGAAAACACCCCGATGTAGTTGGCCACATTGCCCTGTTCGTTCAGCACCTGCTTGAGTGCCAGCCATCCAAGATAAAGCTCACCCTGACTAGTTTTGTTCCATATTTCCCCTTGCCATGAACCCGATTTCTGGAGCCTTTCCCACAAATCCTTGTAAAACTCTGGCGGATGCTTGCCGCTGCTTAAGATTTTTGGGTCACACCCCAGTACGTCAGCCTCACAGTAACCGGTAATGCTGGTAAACGAAGGGTTAACGGCAACAATGCGATTGCTGGTATCTGTGACCACCACAGCATCGGCGACCGTATTGAACACCGCCAACGCAAGGCGCTTGGCTTCGTCCTTGGCACGCAGTTCTGTCACGTCCACCGCCATGGTGATCACCAGACGGCGACCGTCTGGCAAGGGCGGCAGGGGGCCTGATCGAAAATCCCAGATGCAAAAATTGCCATCCAATTTTTTGATGCGGTACTCACCGTCGGTGCTCCATTCGGTGTTGGTGCAAAGCTGGGAAATGTAGTGTTGCAAACTGTCGCGGCAATCTGCATCAATCGCCTTGACGACCCAGGCCGCCACAGTGGGGATGTCTATGCGTCGGTAGCCTGAAATTGCAGTCCAGACGCGGCTGAGCAGCATCACTTCACCGCCTTCGGCGTGCAACATGATCGCAATGGGTGCATCCATCAAGGCTTGACGGAAACGGGCTTCACTCAGGCTGGTGGCAATCCGCATGGACTCACTGCGCTGTAGTTCGCGAGCGGCTTGTTGGCGACTGTTGTACAGATCCAGAAAAACCCCCACTTTGGACAGCATAATAAAGTCGTTGACCGGCCTGAAGATGTAATCGACGGCACCAGACTCGTAACCTTTGAGTTGATTTTCCATTGCCTCAAAAGAGGCCGTCAGGAAAATGATGGGAATGTGCTGGGTAGAAGCCTCACCCTTGAGCAGTTGCGCAACCTCGTAGCCGTCCATGTCCGGCATGTCAACGTCCATCAAAATCAGCGCAAAGTCAGTATCAACACACAGTGCAAGCGCCTCGTTGCCGCTAGAAGCCTGAACAACCTCGCAATTGAGCCTTTGCAACAGTTTATGCAATGCAAAACGGTTGTTTTGACGGTCATCAACAGCGAGAATTTTTGGTTTCGTGTAATGCATCAATGCTCTCCACCTGTGCTGCGATGTATGGCACAGTACATCAGCATTCTCACAGAAATATCTTGTAGCGCCAGCACGTGGTCAACAGCGCCAGTGGCAATGGCTGCCAGGGGCATGGTATTGACGTAGGCGGTGGCAGGGTCCTGCACCAGGGTAATTCCGCCAACATTCTTCACAGCCTGCAAGCCATGAGCACCGTCGTTGTTGGCACCCGTGAGCACAACACCCATCAAATGTTCACGATAAACATCGGCGGCTGTCATAAAAAGAATGTCCACAGCAGGGCGCGAGTAGCACACACGGTCATCGACAGACAGTGCAAAAGTATGGTCAGCCTCAATCAACAGGTGGTAGTTGGGTGGGGCAATATAGACGCGCCCTGGTATCACAGGCTCACGCTCGATGGCCTCGGTGACGGGCAGGGCGCAGTACGAATCCAGCAATTTAGGCAACAGGTTATCTCCATCGGGTGGGGTGTGCGCAACGATGATGAATGCAGCATCCACACCTTTGGGCAACCCAGCCAGAACCACCTGCAATGCACTCAGCCCTCCTGCCGAGCAGCCAATGACCACAGCCTCTACGGTAGGCAGTTGGCAGATGTTGGAGATAGCGTGAGCTTTGCGCGTACCAGACATATCACTTGCTTCGAAAAATCATATTGGCGCTGTCAAAGTCAGTAAATAGGTCTGCGGACTCGACTGAACGCAGGCTTTCCTTGGTGCCCAAACAAAGAAAACCGTGACGACACAGACTGTTATGAAACAGGTGCAAAGTTCGACCTTGCAGGATTGAGTCAAAGTAAATCAGGACATTGCGGCACAAAACAAGTTGAGTCTCGCAAAACACATGGTCGGTGACGAGGTTGTGGTGCGCAAAAACAATACGTTTCCTCAAACGCTCATGAATGCGAAAAAAACCGGCGGTAGCAACGTAGTAGTCAGACAACGCCCTGGTGCCGCCTGCTTGGGTGTAGTTGCGCTCGTACTCTTCCAAACGACTGGCCGAAAAAATGCCCTCTTCGGCCTGATGCAGTGCCGTGTCATTGATGTCTGTCGCGTAGATTTGGACACGATCAAGCAGACCTTCTTCTTCCAACAAAATAGCCAAAGAATAGACCTCTTCACCGCTGGCACAGCCGGCCTGCCATATCTGCAAGCGGGAATAACTTTTCAGATAGGGAATGACCTGCTCACGCAGAGACTTGAAGACGCTGGAATCCCGAAACATCTCGGTCACTGGCAGTGAAAGATGTTGCAGAATGGGGGTCAAAAACTCCGGTTCATTCAGTGTGGGGGCTATCAATTCGGCGATGCTGCTGCGCTGTGTGGACTCGGCCAATGCCTGTACCCGCCGTTTGAGGGATGCCTTGGCATAGTTTCGAAAATCATAGCCATGCCTTTGGAACAACGCCTCAAGAAAAAGATTCAGCGCAATGTTGTCAACAGGCTGACCTGCCGGTGCGCACGGTTCATCACTCATGGTCTGGAGTTATTTCAGCCTGAGCTGAACGCGCAACATCGCCAACAAAGCATCAATGTCCACCGGTTTTGACAGGTAATCGTCGGCACCGGCCTGAATGCATTTTTCACGATCCCCAATCATGGCCTTGGCGGTTAGGGCAATGACGG
>CAIXMC010000231.1 GCA_903920405.1 uncultured beta proteobacterium | reverse complement strand
GGCATCACGGTGCCAATCGGAAAAGAGCAAAAGCGCGTGATTGACAGCGCCCCATTGTTTGACGGGCTGCTGGTCATCGTGCAGCAATACGAATCACAGCCGAAACAATTCCGTCGTTGTTACCAAGGCTTGCTTAACGGCTATTTTGAATTTGACAGGCATACGCAGACCGCAGAATTGTCCATAGTGCATTGGAGTCGTCTCGGCACATTTCTGAGAGACAAACTACCGCTTGTTTTTGAAGCTGCGGCCCAGCGTGGCATAACACCGGACTGGCTGCAAGCGCTAAAGAGTCACCGCAATCTGCTGACCAATGACCCATGCAGCCGATACGCCAAAAGCCTGGCGCAAGGTGATTTTCTCGATCTGAAAACGGCTTGTGCCGGACTGGGCATAGCGGGTTCATCATGGGTTTGGCAGGATGCACTGATGGCCTATGTTCGATGGGTCTGTGCGTGTGACGATGATGCTTTTATGAGAGCAATGCCACGTGTCTTGCAGTTGATCAATGGTCAGGCAGACTTCAAACTGCCACCGATGCTGGCGACCCAAGCCACTGCGCTGATCGTGGTGAGATATTCTCGTCGTGTCAGCAGACCAGAGCATGCCGAGTTGCGTGATACTTGTGTTCACTGGATTGGCAACCCGTGGCTAAAACACACAGATTGGGATGCAAAAGTCAACTACGAGCCGGCCCGCCAGGTGGTTGACAGTTGGCTAAAACGCCGCCTGATCAAGGACTTTTTTGAACTGTTGGCGCAAGACGGTTCTGCCGACCTGCGCCGCTTGAACTACTGGCTTCGCTGGGAGTCGAGAATGACTGACATGTGGTTTGTGCTGGGTGCCGATGCACGAAATAACCACAGCACAGCCTTCATTGAACTTCGCAAACGCATGCTGGGACGCGAACGAAGCCTGATTGATAACAACGCACAAAACAACGCATTTATCATGCGTGTAGGTCAGTTGCTGGTGATTGAATTTGGTGTCACCGGCAATGCCTGCTTTGTTTTTGCAGCCGCAGATTTTTGCACCAGCCTGGAGCAAAAGACCTTTGGCATTCATGAACTTAAACAAAAATTGCCCGCACCCGCTGCACGGTTGTCACACATGTCACATTGGGAAGGACGGTTTGACTACGAACTTCAGAAACAGCTAATGAACGTGCCCATGTCAAAGTCAACCTTGTATGGGCAAAACCCGTCAGTGACACAGCCAGACCAAGCCATACGACAAACAGTATTTCGCAGCCATGTACCTGTATCGGCAAGCCCAAAAGCACTTTCTATCAACTTTGAGGAGATTCGGCGTTTATGCAACCTTAACAAAATCAAATGGGAAGACAACCGACCCAACAAAGGCGCTTTGTGGGTGTTGATTCCAGACAGAAAGAAGAGTCCCGGCATTGCCGCCTTGTTAGACCGTGGCGGATTTCACTACACCGATGGCAAGGGTTTCTGGATAAAAAACGAGATTTGATTGATGTTCGACTTGCTTTTTGGAAAAAACAAAGCCTCGGTAGTACCAACAAACGTACCTACCATTGTCAGCTACGACACCGAAGGCATGCATTACCACTTGCCTGCCGATACAGGTACACAATGGCTCAAAACACCTTTTGCACTGGATGACGCAGCCGACCTTTTCGCTCGACTTGACCAAATTTTTCTGGATGGGTTTGGTGAACGGCGCGAAACAGAATTTGTATTGCCTTGGCGCGATGTCTATTCTTTGCTACAGCACCCCGAACTGGCGAGCTACCGTGATGCTTTGCTGATACCACCCACAAGCCAAGCCAGACCTCGGCTGATCAGCAAGGGCGCATTGATGGATGCTGATTTTTCTGTTTTTCTCGACGAGTGGGTTGATCCACAAGGCCGTCGCATAGAGCCTGCGCCAAAGCAACTGGGTTGTGTGCTGGAAGTTGCTGGCACTTGCACACTGCTGCCTGAACCGCTGCATCGTCTGCTTGATGAACTGGGCCGCTTTCATGCCTGTGCGCCAGAACAGCGCACACAGTCTTTCAAAGAGCAGTCATTTGGTCGCATGCGCATGTTGGCCTCACGCAGTGGTTGCCCCGTGTCAGATTATGTGTTGCGCACGGTGGTGTTAACGCCAGAGCGTTTGCGGTTGTCCATGGAAAGACGCGGCCAGGCCGATGACGCACTACTGGAGGTGATACCTGGCTTTGACGATGCCCCCGTTGGTTGGCTGAATCAATTTGATCGGCTGCCGTTGCAAGACAGCTACGATGTGCCAGACGGCCCAGCTTTGGTGCGCGTGGTGATCAGTCCCGAAGTGAGAGCAGTCCTGACCGAAATCAAGCGTATGCCAGGTCGTCGTGCCTATGGGCCGCGTGCACAGGCGTTTGTGCGAAATCCTTTTGGCGTGTTGGGTGAGGCAGCGCTTGGGGTGATTGATGCCGATCAGTTTGAGAAGGCGCGTACAGACGCTGGCATTCATTTTGAACGATTTTCACCGCAAGTGCAGCGTGGTGAGGCGGGTGAGGTGCTGTGCGTTGGTTTGCATATTGAAGCACCTGGTAACCCGTTACAAGCTGCGCAAACACAATGGTTTACCGACATTGCCGAACTGCAACGGTTTACCGACAAACTGGGTCGCTGCCTGACCGACGGATCACAATGCATTCATTGGCATGGGCATGAACTTGACATTGAGGGGGACACACCCACGCATTTGGTAGAGCTTGAAACCTGGTGGCGCGAGTGGGCCAGTGCTGGCATTTGGACAGCGACTGAAGTGCTTGACTTGCGCCATTACGCCGAACGTATTGAGGGCATTGGCATCGAAAAGCCATTCATAACCCCGGTGATTGCCCGCAACGATAGTGCGCAAAACTGGTTTGAAAGCAATGTCAGCATCGGCCTGCGAGTCCAAGACCCGACCAGTGAGCAGACTGTGATGGTGCCACTGGTGTTTGACGACATTCCCTCGTTACAGCAGGCGGTACTGAATGCCGATCGCGCTCACCTGCCCACGGTGCAACTGCCTGGCCTGAAGATGCCCGTGCCTATCGCCGATGCCCGCAATGCGGTAGATGCTTTGGTTCGTGCACAGGCGGAATTGAAATCAAAAACTTTCAAACCGTCAGTGAATGCGGAAAAATCGACACCACTGCCACCCAAGCGCCTGCTCATCAAGCGCAACCTTGAAGACATTGATTATTCAGAAGTACGGGCTGATGCCTTGCAAATGCCCGATGACCGTGAACCTGTGTTGCCGTTGGCGTTGCGTCCTGATGTCATCCTCAAACCACATCAATGCGTGGGGGTGGCGTGGCTTCAGCATCTGTGGCAGGCTTCGCCCGACCACTGCCGAGGTACCGTGTTGGCTGATGACATGGGGCTTGGCAAAACATTACAACTGCTGACCTTTATCACGTCTTGCTTTGAAGCCGACCCCGCCTTGCCACCAGCGCTGGTGGTCGCACCCGTGGCGTTGTTGGAAAACTGGCGCAATGAACTGGGCCGGTTTTTTCAACCTGCAGACCTCCCCGGAATCTCACCAAAACGTCATTATTTTTGGACAATTCCAAGCAAAAAGCCTTTCACAAGGGTGAATCACCCACCTCAATACGCAACCATTTCCCGCCAGGTATCCTCGACCCCAGACCCATGAGCTT
>CAIXMC010000230.1 GCA_903920405.1 uncultured beta proteobacterium | reverse complement strand
TTTTTTAATGATACGGCGACCACCGAGATCTACACAGGCGAAGACACTCTTTCCCTACACGAGCTCTTCCGATCTTGCAATTCTTTCGTCAAAGCGCAAAGGTAGCTGGTAATAAACGGCAAGGCTTAATAAAACATGGCGATATCACTTTTTATTGAAATACACCTAAATTATCAACCACAAAAACTTGAACATCGAGTAAAACAGATTTTGGCTTGCTTTTCAGTCACCATTCGGCCAACTTATTGGTGCATCAACGTTTTTAAAAATCAATTAGTTAGGCATTCTGACCTCTCTAAAGCAAAAACCTAAAGCCAGTTATTCCATAAAAAGCGCAAACGTGGATGTCTCCAAAGTTATTTTTCATCAGGAACCGGGCGAACTTGCTGCATCGACGCTTCAACCGACTGCTTGATTTGCTGCTGAATTTGCTGGCTTTGCTGCTGCGCAGTTGCACCTGGTAGGGTCGTTGGCACGGAAACCTGGGGGCCATTCTGTGGCTTGATGCTCAATTCAGAGACCGCGCCGAGTTGTTTCCTGGCCAGCAAGCCAATAATGGCAATCACCACCAGAAGCCCCAAAATGCTGAAAATTGCCCTCATACGATAGGGCTCACAACGTGATCAATCTGAAAAAAATGACCTTCCCTGGCGGACTGGGCCATACACGCTTTTCCAGCGCCACTGCCAACGAAAAAGTAGTGCCAGAGTTGCCAATTGACAAAGGAAAGCGCGTATCGCAGCAGCGTCCTCATCTGCTCAACCCCATCGGTTGGAATCGTGCGGCTGGGGTCATCAGCCTTGCAGGTGTGGCGAATTCTGGTCATGTGAGTGATGTTCATGATGTGATTCAAAATCAATGAAGTTAAGAAAAATCCTATTTTCTCATGCAAGGGCTGGCGCGCAATAGGGCAGGGCAGCAACGATTCAGGGTGAATTTGTTCTGAAGGCCAGTTGTTGAATTTTCGTCATGCCCGCGAAGGCGGGAATCTAGTGCATTCTGGATTCCCGCCTTCGCGGGAATGACGGAACTGGCTGAAGAACAAATTCACCCTGGCTCACCCACTCGGTATGACGTTCCCTGTCCAAAATAATGCAGCGCACCCTGAGCAGTACCACGGCAATGGCGTACATCCAGAAAGCCAGCAACATGATCACCAGGCCAACCAGCATGGGTGTAGCCATGGATGACCCTTTGATCGAAACCGATGCGCCTTGATGCAAAGTGTTCCACCAATACACTGAAAAATAAATAATGGGCACATTGACCACGCCCACCAAGGCCAGCACAGCACAGGCTTTGTCAGCACGGCGAGGGTCGTCGATGGCCGATTGCAAGGCCAAAAAACCCAAGTAGAGAAACAACAAAATCAGCTCGGAAGTCAGCCGCGCATCCCACACCCACCACGTTCCCCACATGGGTTTACCCCACAGCGCACCGGTGGCCAGTGACAAAAATGTAAACCCTGCCCCCGTGGGCGCTAAAGCAGATGCCATCATGCAAGACAGTCGCGTGTTGAACGCCAGTCCAAACCCTGCCCAGGCTGCCATCACCACATAGATGAACATGGACATTTGTGAAGCGGGAACATGCACAAAAATAATTCGATAGCACTGACCTTGCTGTGCATCCACAGGAGCTACAAAAAATGCGACCCATAAGCCAATCAGTGCCAGCAGGGCGGCACTTGCGGCAAACCATGGCCACAATCGTCCTGCCAGCGCATAAAAGTTCTGCGGTGAAGCAAACTTGAACCAGTGAATCGTATTCATCCTGGATTCCTCAGTTGAACGCGCCCGAGTGGGCTACTGGCGGCGCGTCTGGGTAGGCGCGACGACGCAGGCCATTGAAGTAACAAATATCAATTTTCATAACGATTTAGCAAAGATAACAAGCGGTCAACTGCAGAATCCAGGATTCATTCCAGAGCAATTTTCAAGGCGACTGAAGTCGCCAAGGGAGCAAAAAACAAGGACAGCACCAAAAGTGCAGCCAGCAGCAAACAGTGTTCCCGTACGCCTGTTCCAGCAGCGTCAGCATTCAGCACACCGGTGCCAAAAATCAGCACAGGAATACAAAGAGGCAACACCAACAAGGAGAGCAAAATGCCTGCACCGCGAACCCCCAGGGTCAATGCCGCGCCGATACTTCCCATCAAACTCAAAGTGGGTATGCCCAATAACAATGTCAGCATCAATAAGCCTATGGCACGGCTGTCCAACCCCAATTGAAACCCCAGCACAGGGGCCATCAGTACCAAGGGCAACCCCGACAGCACACCATGCGCCATCACCTTAACCAGAACCAACAAACCCAGTGGCGCAGACGACAACAACATTTGCTCCAGTGAGCCATCTGCGTAATCGGTAGCAAACAATCGTGGCAGTGAGAGCATGACAGACAACAAAGCACCCACCCACAAGACACCGGGTGCCATTTGCCGAAGCAACGCCGGTTGCGGGCCAACCCCCAACGCAAACAAACAGGCCACCACTGCAAAAAAGGCCAGTGGGGTCAAAACCTCGCCCTTGTGCCGCAGTCCCAATGCCATCTCACGCTTGAATACGGCAAACAACACCCTACCCAATCCGATGGGGCGGCAAACAAAAGTCATTGCAATTCAATCTGTCTGGCGGGAATATCACCTATGGGAACACGTTGGTGACTGGCTAAAACCGCCAAACCACCGCATTGCAAATGATGTGCCATCAGACCCGCCAACAAGCCTATACCCGCATCATCAAGACCTACATAGGGTTCATCCAGCACCCAAAGTGGTGCAGTGCCCCATGCCAACGGAATGAATGCCACGCGACGCTTTTGACCTTGTGACAAGTGCCGCACCAGTTGCCCGCCACGTCCCTGCAACGCAAAACGCATCAATAGCTCGTTGTGGTCTGCTGCTTTAAGGGTCACACCACGCAAGGCCGCCAAAAATGTCAGATTTTCATCCACAGTCAAGGATTCTTGCAAAGCATTCAAATGACCCAGATAACAAAGTTTGTAACGATAGGCATGACCCAGAACTTGAATGGACTGGCCGTTCCACAAAATATCACCGCATTCCATGCTCGACAGCCCACACACCATGCGCAGCAGACTGGTTTTTCCTGCACCATTGACCCCTGACACGTGAAGCCACTGACCGGATGTCAGGTAAAAATCCAGGGGGTTGAACAAAGGTCGCCCCCCTTTGATACAGCCCAGTTTGGAACAAGACAGTGTGGATGTGCTCGGAAATACAAAGACCAAGTGGTTAACCTTTTGACAACCGGAGCTGATGTGCGTTGTTGGAACGCATGCCTTTGGCGTTAGCGGGGTAACGAGCGCTGTGCTGACCGTCTTCGAGCTTGAACATGGCCACGGTTTGCACCAAATCCTGGGCCTGGCCATGCAGGTTCTCGGCTGCTGCTGCCATTTCTTCAACCAGAGCAGCGTTTTGTTGGGTGGCATGATCCATTTGGCTCACAGCCTCGCCTACCTGGGCGACACCAGTGGATTGTTCGTTGCTGGCAGCACTGATTTCACCCATGATGTC
>CAIXMC010000229.1 GCA_903920405.1 uncultured beta proteobacterium | reverse complement strand
CTTTTCGAGCAATTTGCGTTTGCGAGTGATGTCGCCGCCATAGCATTTGGCAATCACGTTTTTGCGCAGAGCCTTGATGGTTTCACGTGCAATGATGTTGGCCCCAATGGCCGCCTGAATGGCCACATCGTACATTTGCCGTGAAATCACTTCGCGCATTTTGGCTACTACCGCACGGCCACGGTGTTGCGACTGTGACCGATGAACAATGATGGACAGGGCATCGACACGCTCACCGTTCAATAAAATATCAACCTTGACCACATCGGCGTTACGGTACTCTTTGAACTCGTAGTCCATCGATGCATAACCGCGTGATACGCTTTTGAGTTTGTCAAAAAAATCCATCACAATTTCGGCCAGGGGGATTTCATAAGTGAGCATGACTTGTCGACCGTGGTAGGCCATGTTCACTTGCACACCACGTTTTTGATTGGCCAATGTCATCACTGCTCCCACGCAGTCTTGAGGCATGTACAGATGCACCGTGACAATAGGCTCACGAATTTCATCCAATCGTCCCTGGTCTGGCATTTTGGAAGGGTTTTCAACCATTTTGACGACACCATCGGCCTGCACCACCTGATATACCACGCTGGGGGCTGTGGTAATCAACTCTTGATCAAATTCGCGTTCAAGGCGTTCTTGCACGATCTCCATGTGGAGCAAACCCAAAAAGCCACACCTGAAACCAAAGCCCAACGCTTGCGACACTTCAGGTTCATAGTGCAGAGACGCATCGTTGAGTTTGAGTTTTTCAAGACTGTCACGCAAGCCTTCGTATTGGTTGGCTTCGGTGGGGTACAAACCGGCGAAAACCTGGGGTTGAATCTCTTTAAAGCCAGGCAAAGGCTCTGTTGCCATCCAGGCTGCGCCGCCCGTTCCGGGTTTGATCAGAGTGATGGTGTCCCCCACTTTGGCAGCTTGCAGTTCACGAATGCCGGCAATGATGTAACCTACCTCACCCGCTTCCAAGACATCGCGTGGCGCATTGGCAGGCGTAAACACACCCAGTCCGTCCGCGTTGTAAGTGGTACCGGTGGCCATCATTTTGATGCGTTCACCCTTGGCCAGGCGGCCATCGACCACGCGAACCAACATCACCACGCCGACATAACTGTCAAACCAACTGTCGATGATCACGGCGCGCAAAGGGCCGTCAGGGTTGCCCCTGGGGGCAGGAATACGCTTGACCACAGCTTCCAAAATATCATCGATGCCCATGCCGGTTTTTGCCGAGCAAGCAATGGCCTCGGAGGCGTCCAGGCCAATCACATCTTCAATTTCAAACCGTGAGTTGTCAGGGTCAGCATTGGGCAAGTCCATTTTGTTCAGCACTGGCACGACTTCCACACCTAACTCAAGTGCGGTATAGCAGTTGGCTACGGTTTGCGCTTCAACCCCTTGGCTGGTATCCACCACGAGCAGAGCGCCCTCGCAAGCCGACAGTGAGCGGCTGACCTCGTAAGAAAAATCGACATGCCCCGGTGTGTCAATCAGATTGAGGTGATAAACATTGCCATCTTTCGCCTGGTAATGGAGGGCCGCCGTTTGCGCTTTGATGGTGATGCCGCGCTCTTTTTCGATGTCCATCGAATCGAGCACTTGAGCCTCCATCTCACGCTCTTGCAACCCACCGCAGCGCTGAATCAGGCGATCGGCCAGCGTTGATTTGCCATGGTCAATATGGGCAATGATGGAAAAATTTCGGATGTGATTCATCGAAGGGGGTAAATAAGGATATGGTCAATCATAAATTGTGCATATCCTAAGACAGAAAAAGGGCGCGATCCTTGGGAACGCGCCCTGAATGTCGCCTGTTGGGCAAGTGAATGCCCCATTGTAGTTGTGGCGTTAAAAAAACATTAGCGTTGTGGACGAATCACGGTGTATTGTGCCCAGTCGCCACGCCTGAAGAAGACACTAAGCGGTTTGCTAGCGCTTAATTTTGCCAGGGCGGACTCAAATTCCCGAACGTTGGCAACACCGATATTGGCAACTGCCAATATCACATCGCCCTCACGCAGACCGGCTTGTGCAGCAGCGTCTGTGGCGGCATCCACTTGCACACCCCCTTTGATTTTCAGCTTGCTCTTTTGAGCATCTGGCACATCGCTAACCACCAGTCCCCATTTTTGGGCGGCGTTTGACCCCTTGGACGAGCCTGACCTGTCAGAGGCTTTCACAGATAACTTGTCAGCTTCCATTTCGGCAATGGTCACTTTCATGTCCCTGGTGCTGCCACGGCGAAAAATGGTCAGCGTGCTTTTGGTGCCCGGCTTGGTACTGCCCACCATACGCGGCAGGTCACTGGCCTTGTCAACGGTTTTGCCATCAAACTTGATGATGATGTCGCCAGCTTCAACCCCTGCCTTGTCCGCAGGAGTACCTTCTTCAACCGACCGCACCAAAGCACCGTAAGGTTTACCCAGTCCACTGGACTCGGCTACTTCCTTGCTGACCTGGTCAATTTGCACACCAATACGACCGCGTGAGACCCGACCATTCAACCGCAATTGTTCACTAACACGCATGGCTTCATCAACGGGAATGGCAAATGAAATGCCCATCGACCCCCCTGATCGCGAATAAATCTGACTGTTGATCCCCACAACCTCGCCGCGCATATTGATGAGTGGACCGCCCGAATTGCCAGGGTTAATGGCCACGTCTGTCTGAATAAAGGGAAGATACTCGCCCGTATCGCGCTGCTTGGCGCTCACAATGCCTGCTGTGACCGTATTGTCCAACCCAAAAGGTGAGCCAATGGCCATCACCCATTCACCCACTTTGAGCCGGTTCACATCGCCAATTTTGACCGCGGGCAAGCCACTGGCCTCAATTTTGACCACAGCAATATCGCTGCGCTTGTCAGCTCCGACAATTTTGGCCTTGAACTCGCGCTTATCGGTCAAGGTCACAATAACTTCATCAGCCCCATCAACCACATGCGCATTGGTCATTACCACGCCATCCGTGCTCAAAATAAAGCCCGAACCCACGCCACGCGGTTGCTCTTCAAGTTGTCTTTGCTGGCGCCTGGGCTGAGGCATTTGACGGGGAATGTTGGGTACGGGCAGACCGAAATGTCGGAAAAATTCAAGCATGTCCTGATCTTGAAACTCACCTTGCGCAGCAGTGGTGTTGACCTTTTCCATCGTTCGAATATTGACAACTGAGGGGCCAACTTGCTCAACCAAATCGGTAAAGTCAGGCAAAGTGCGGGTTTGCGCAGAGGCAGGGCCAGCCATTGCAAACGTAAGCACACCAACCAGCACACAGGCAAAAAAACTTTTTGGGATGAATGAAATCATGTTGAGCCTTTCAAAATACACCGATGGTAGGTGGTGACGCATTTTCTTTTTTCAAGGTAAACGACGCGTATTCAGTACAACTGCATGGGACTGATTGAACAAAGCGCGGCGCAATGCCAACCAATGCTGTGGGGCAGCATTTTTCTGCGGCCAAACCCAGATGGGATTCCCTTGCACGACACGCAAGCGAAGCAATACAATATGTTGAAAATCAATAATAATTTCAGGATTGACCAGAGCAGTCGTTTCTTGAACTTTCCAGTGCCAGGCAGTGCCGTTCCAGTTGAGCGTACCAACAAAAGAAGATTGCCACCGCCAGGCAGCCAGACCCACGGCCACCATGCACAAAAGCAAGCCACTCAAGTGTGGCAGGCCGACACGAGGCGATGCCATTATCCACAAGACTTGCACAACACAACCCGCAAAACCAGTCAAACTTAGCAGCACAGCCTCAACCACAGAACGCTGCACAGGGTAACTGACGGCAGGAGGCGCACGATGCACGGCAGCAATCAAACCAGCATTAGGTCAGCATTAGGCCAGTGTCAGATCCGCTTAAAAACCAGTGACCCGTTGGTGCCACCAAAACCAAAATTATTTTTAAGGGCAACATCAATTTTCATATCACGAGCCGTGTTGGCACAGTAATCCAGATCGCACTCAGCATCCTGGTTGAAGAGATTGATGGTGGGAGGGCTTTTCTGATGATAGAGGGCAAGCACTGTAACGACAGATTCCACACCTCCCGCACCGCCGAGCAAATGGCCAGTCATGGACTTGGTGGAATTGACGACCGTTTTTTTGGCATGTTCTCCCAAAACAGCCTTGATGGCGTTGGTTTCGTTCAAGTCTCCCAGAACAGTTGAGGTGCCGTGGGCATTGATGTAATCGATCTGATCTGCATTGACACCTGCATTGTTCAGGGCACTGACCATGGCGCGGCGTGGGCCGTCCATGTTGGGGGCTGTCATGTGACCGGCATCGGCACTCATGCCAAAGCCTGCCAGCTTTGCGTAAATTTTGGCGCCACGCGACTTGGCGTGTTCATACTCTTCAAGCACCATCACACCTGCGCCTTCACCAAGCACAAAACCATCGCGGTCTTTATCCCATGGGCGCGATGCGGTTTGGGGATCATCGTTACGGGTGCTCAAGGCGCGCATGGCCGCAAAACCGCCGACACATAACTCGGATATGGCTGCCTCAGAACCGCCTGCCACCATCACATCGGCATCCCCATATTCAATCATGCGGCTTGCTTGTCCGATGCAGTGAAGGCCACTGGTGCAAGCAGTGACAATGGAAAGATTGGGGCCTTTGAAACCGTGACGTATCGAGACATGACCGGAAATCATGTTGATAATGGTGGAAGGCACAAAAAAAGGTGAAATGCGACGTGCGCCACGTTGCAAAAAATCGTTGTGCGTGGCCTCGATCATGGGCAGGCCACCAATGCCTGAGCCAATGATACAACCGATGCGTTCAGACAATGCGCTGTCCAAAGCCCCACCCGTAGGCAAACCAGAATCAACTACGGCCTGTGCTGCTGCTGCAATGCCGTAGTGGATGAAGGTGTCCATGGTGCGTGCTTCTTTGGCAGTCATGTAAACCTGAACATCAAAGTTTTTGACCTCTGCGGCCACTTTGCAGTTGAAAGTGGATGCATCAAATTTGGTAATCAGTCCTACACCTGACTGACCTGCCAAGAGATGAGTCCAGAGCGCGTCCACACTATTACCCAGGGGACTGATGCAACCTAAACCTGTAACAACAACAAGACGACGAGACATAGAAAATACACAGGGTTGACCTGAAATAAACGGCCATGCCCAAAAGTTTGGTAAGGCTCAAAAGAAAAGTTGAGGTCGTTTGAACCCACTACAGGGTAACAAGGTAACAACCCCCAACTGCACAAGCAACGCCATGACGTTGCCGCGCAGACGCTTACGATTCTGTATGATTTTTAGCGTAATCGACAGCGTTTTGCACCGTGGTGATTTGCTCGGCAGATTCGTCAGGAATTTCAATGCCAAACTCATCTTCAAGAGCCATCACCAGCTCAACGGTATCGAGCGAATCTGCACCCAGATCGGCAACAAAAGATTTCTCATTGGTGATTTTTGACTCTTCAAAACCGAGTTGTTCGGCAATGATTTTTTTAACGCGTGCTTCAATATCGCTCATGGATTGCCTCAAAGAGGTTGTAGAAAGTCTGTCATTCTAGCCAAGATTAAAGTTGCACATCATGGCCAGCCGCGCAGACGATACGGCTAAATTTTTCATGCCATGTACATGCCACCATTGACATGCCACTCTTGCCCTGTAACATAAGCCGCTTGAGGGGATGCCAGGTAAGCCACGGCATGGGCAATGTCCGAAGGTTTTCCGAAACACCCCAACGGAATACGGGACATCAGAGTTTGTCGTTGTTCATCGTTCAATTGAGCGGTCATGTCAGTCTCAATAAACCCGGGGGCAATGCAATTGACGGTGATGTTGCGCGAACCCAGTTCACGCGCCAAAGAACGGGTCATACCTGCCACACCGGCCTTGGCTGCCGCGTAATTGGCCTGCCCAGGGTTGCCGCTGGCACCTACGACCGAGGTCACACTGATGATGCGGCCATAGCGCTGACGCATCATGGGGCGCATGACGGCACGGCTCATCCGGAAAACAGCCTTGAGGTTGGTGTCCATGACAGCATCCCACTCGTCATCTTTCATGCGCATGGCCAAATTGTCTCGCGTGATGCCTGCGTTATTGACCAAAATCTGCAGGCCACCCTGTTCTTTAATGGTATCGCCCACTAAAGCATCAATCCCTGCAGCATCGTTGACGTTCAAAGTTTTTCCGATGCAACCTGAAAATTCCGACAAAATTTGGCTGATATGGGTAGCCCCCCCATCGGTGGTGGCTGTTCCCGTCACTTTGACTCCCCGACGTGCCAGTTCGACGGCAATAGCCGCACCAATGCCACGAGATGCGCCAGTGACCAGCGCAACCTGACCTTCCCATTGAACTTCGCTCATGGATATGGATTTTTTAAAAAAGAGTGGATTGGACTTCAGCAAGGCTGGACGTGTCAAACAAGGCCAAGGCTTGCAACTCAGGCGCTATGCGTCGGGTCATGCCGGTGAGCACCTTGCCGGGGCCGCACTCTACCAAATTCGAGATGTTGCGCGCTGCAAGAGCCTGCACACATTCCACCCAGCGCACCGGGGCATACGCCTGACGAACCAAGGCATCACGCAGACCATCGGGATCGTATTCAACGCTCACATCCACATTGTTAATCACCGGAAGGGTGGGCGTAGCAAACACGGTGCTCGCTAATTTTTCTTTGAGCAAAAGGGCTGCTGGCTTCATCAAAATGGAGTGAAAAGGTGCTGACACAGGTAAAAGCAGCGTGCGCTTGGCACCCCTGGCCTTGAGCGCAGCACAAGCAGCATCCACCGCGGCTTTAGTGCCTGCAATCACGGTTTGCGAAGGGTCATTGAAATTGACAGCCTCAACCACTTCTGATGCATTTAGACCAAAAGCGGCCGTCACCTCTGCACAAGATGCTATTACTTTAATAGCATCCAGTCCCAAAATAGCGGCCATCGCCCCTACGCCCACGGGTACGGCGTTTTGCATGGCTTGTGCCCGAAAACGTACCAAAGGTGCTGCCTGCGTCAAGGTTAAAACACCTGCTGCCACCAAGGCGGAGTATTCGCCCAAAGAGTGGCCTGCCAGAGCTTGAGGTGTCACGCCGACCTCTGCCATCCAGACGCGGTACGCTGCAATACCAGCGACAAGCATCACCGGCTGAGTGTTGGTGGTCAATGCCAGGGCTTCTTTGGGGCCATCCTGAATCAATCTGCCCATATCTTCACCCAGGGCATCCGATGCTTCTTGCAGCGCTTGTTGCACCTCAGAGTGATGACACCACCCGTCCAACATGCCCACAGACTGCGAACCTTGACCTGGAAATACAAATGCAAATGACTTCATGAACATTAAAAAAATATAAGAAATAGGGCTGTAACGCTTGATGGCTAAGCGTTAGTAGCTATAAATTAAGTAGCACAGCACCCCAGGTAAAGCCACCGCCTACCGCTTCAAGCAACAGGGTCTGCCCCGGCTTGGCGCGGCCACTTTGCACTGCGGCATCCAGCGCCAGCGGCACGGATGCCGCAGAGGTATTGCCGTGTTGATCGACCGTGACAATCACTTTGTCCATGGGAATTTTGAGTTTGCGCGCAGTGCTTTGCATGATGCGTATGTTGGCCTGGTGAGGAATCAGCCAGTCAATGTCTGACGATGATTTGCCAGCTTTGGCCAGCACAGCGTGGGCCGTTTCATCGAGTACCTTCACAGCCAGCTTAAAAACAGCCTGACCATCCATGTGCAAGAAAGCATCACCTTGCGCTTGTCCCCCGCTGACATGCCCTGGCACACACAAAATACGGGTGTATTGACCGTCGGCGTGTAAATCTGTGGCCAAAATGCCAGGCGTGGATGAAGCCTCAAGCACCACAGCCCCTGCACCATCACCAAACAAAACACAGGTACTGCGATCCTTGAAATTCAGAAGACGCGAAAACACTTCAGCACCCACCACCAGCGCTTTTTTGGCACTGCCAGATTGAATCATGGCATCAGCCACTGTCAATGCGTAAATAAAGCCCCCGCACACAGCTTGAACGTCAAATGCAGGCGCACCATGATGACCCAATTTGCCTTGCAACATACAGGCGGTGGAGGGAAATACCATGTCAGGGGTGGATGTGGCCACGATGATCAGGTCAATGTCTTTCACCCCAATGCCAGCAGCCTGGAGAGCAAAGTTCGAGGCTTTAAGGGCCATGTCGCTGCTAAATACATTGGCATCAGCAAAATGGCGTGCGCGAATTCCTGTGCGTTCCACAATCCATTCGTCGCTGGTCTCAATGCCCTGGGTGGCCAGCGCACTGACCATCTCGGCGTTGGTGACTCGGCGGGGCGGCAGGAAACTGCCTGTACCTGTGACACGTGAATATATTGTCATGATGATGTGGGATTTAGTTGGGCAGAAGTGTCACTCCTGCTCAGCAACGGGGCAGCATGTGCAATCTGAACCCGAACACGATCAAGCAAATGATGGCGTGCTGCCTCATGAGCGCGGGACAAGGCGTAACCAAAAGCCAGTTCATCTGCAGAACCATGACTCTTGAAAACCAGACCACGCAACCCCAGCAAAGCTCCCCCGTTGTAACGTCGGTGATCCATACGTTTTTTCAGTGCAGAGATCACAGGATAGGCAGCCACAGCAGCCATTTTTGCAAAAATATGGCGAGAAAACTCTGCCTTGAGAAAATCAACAATCATCTTTGCCAGCCCCTCGCTGGTCTTTAAAGCCACATTGCCCACAAAGCCGTCGCACACCACAATATCGACCGTGCCTTTAAAAATGTCATCGCCTTCCACGTTGCCATAAAAATTCAAATCTCCGGCATTCGAAGCTGCACGCAGCAATTCACCAGTTTGCTTGATGATCTCATTGCCCTTGATGGCTTCAGATCCAATGTTCAGCAGGCCAACGGTTGGCTTGTCATTGCCGTTTAAAACAGACACCAGCGCTGAACCCATCACTGCAAACTGCAAGAGGTGTTCCGGCAAACAATCCACATTGGCCCCCATGTCAAGCACAGTTGTAGCCGATCCTTTGGCATTGGGAATTTGGCCCGCAATAGCGGGGCGATCAATGCCTTCAAGGGTTTTGAGAACATAGCGCGAAATGGCCATCAAGGCACCTGTGTTGCCGGCTGAGACCACAGCCTGCGCTCGTCCTGCTTTGACCTGTTCAATAGCCACCCGCATGGAAGAATCTTTTTTTCGTCGCAAAGCGACTTCCAAAGGATCGTTCATGGTGATGACTTCGCTGGCATTGACCCATTGAGCACGCGAATGGCCAAAACCACCACAGCTATCAGGCAATCCGACCAAAATCAGTTGCGCATCACGGTGCTCAGCCAAAAAACGCTGACAGGCAGGCAACGTCACCGAAAGACCGTGGTCTCCGCCCATGCAATCAACCGCAATAGTGACCATAAAAACGCATTAACCTTGACGTACAAACGACCCACAACATGGTTGCCATGCCCTGAAAACATGAAAGCCCAAGGTGACGCAAAAAGCGGCCTCGGGCCTTGATGCCGTACCACTGATCAGTGGTCAGACTTAAGACTTCGTTTTGATCACCTTGCGCTTACGGTAAAAACCTGATGGGCTGATGTGATGACGAAGATGTATCTCGCCAGTGGTGGGTTCAACGCCAAAACATGGCACGGTCAATGCGTTATGTGAGCGGTGCATACCGCGTTTTGACGGTGACTTTTTATTTTGTTGAACAGCCATGTTCCACTCCTGAAAACTGCACGCCGCTTTGGAAACGACGGCTTGAGATTGTTGAATAATGCACTTGTTTCTGACCACATTCTTACATCATGCGTCAAAGTGCATAGGGACAGGAAGTGTAACTGACTGTGCGCAGTACGGACGTAAGGATAGGGTCAATAATAAGTTCAGACCTCCCCGCCTTTTTTCTAAAACATCGCCTCATTCAATGATTTTATTGACAATAATTGAATTTTGGACAATTAGCCATTCCGTAAAAATTTTTTATGTTGATTTATATTGACTTTTTTCTCTGAACTTCAATTTTTCCACGAAAATCTGTCCAAATTTCAGCCACGTTTCATTGCCATTCCGGGGAGGTCTGTTGTTAGGGTTTGTAGCCATCAACACTTCCTTAGGATATGGTCAGTAATAAGTTCCCCATTTGGCTCGTCAGATTTGGGTGCACTGCGTCGTTACAAATCGCTTATGTGGCATGGCCACACCGCGCGATTTGCGCCTAGCATTGCCTCCCAACTCTGACGGCCAAATG
>CAIXMC010000228.1 GCA_903920405.1 uncultured beta proteobacterium | reverse complement strand
TTTCAAAAGCAAGTTCTTCAGATTGCACAATGGCACTGCTGGTGGTCATGTAGCAGCGGCTTCCAGCCGCTGACGCTGGCAAAGCGGCAAGATGCCGCTTCCACGAGTGCCATGCCTGATTCCAATCATTCAGCTTCTTGCTCAGTGCGGATCAGGAAGTTTGACCTTACGGCAATCTCAAGAACTGGTGGTTGAAATGAGCGAACCGTGAGATTGTCTCAAGCAATTCGGACATCAAGGTTCCGGCTTCAGAACTTGATTTCAACTGATTCATTGCCAGAATGAAATGCCCCGCTCCAAGCTGCGGGGTATCGGATACCCGAAAACAAAAACAGGGGGATCGCCCCAAGGGGCTGGGAATTTACCCGCTTTGATTCAATGCGTCGTCCACAATTGATGATGTCAAGACTCAACGCTGTTGCAAGGTTTGTTTGCATGCGCCACACAGAAACGACGCATCCTTTGCCGCCCAAGCCAGTGAACCACACGTCGTGCATTCATAACGAAAACGTGTCTTTTCTTTGGGAGGTGATGGTTCCCATACGGTGGGCTTGTTTTCAACCATCTGAGGCAAGGTGGTGATGGGAGCTGGCGTCAGGCCGACCACAATACCGGCTGCTTCCAGAGCTGAAGCCTGGCTGGCAATGGACTGAGGCCGTGCTGGAACGTGTCTGTCCATCCAGGGCAGCGCAAAACCCGATGCCACCAAAGCGCCACATACTCGCACAAAGAGACCGTCTGGCAAGATGTAGTCGTTCATCGACCGCCCTGTCTTTTTGCCGCCTGGCAGACCCGTGTGCGAGGGGTGCAATCCGACGGCCAGCATCTTGTTTGCCCATTCCTGGTTGTGCGGGTTGGCAGGAGATCGTGTGCCGAAATGGTGTTGCCAGTGGTGAACCATCTCATGTACCAGTGTGGACATCACTTTTTCGATTGGCTCCAGTGTGAAGAAACCGGGGTGGATGCCAATCTCGTCGATCAACTTTCCATCAGGTGCGATGAAGCGCCTTGCATGGTAGTAGCCATGCACACGGCTGGCCGATCGCAAGGTGAGGAGGCAATCTGGAAGCCGCCCATCGAACAAGGTTTGGTTGAAGTGGGTAAACGCTCGCTGTAAATCCGCGTACAGTTCCAGAGATGGACTGGTGGGTGAATTTGTCTCGGCCATCATCGTTATCCTTTTGAAACCAGGCTGTATGACCTGCTTTTGTTATTGAGCAATTCAACCCTGCGCGAGGGCAAAACGTTCCGAAAGAACAAGGGTAACACCAGCATCGTTTACAGAATTGGTTGAATGAGAGCGCCGAAACGACCACAAAGGCGTTAGTCAGAGGTCACGGTAAGCCGTTAACAACAAGTTGTGTACTCCAAACAAACATAATGACAACAGCTTAGCGCGGCCACTGGCCGCAACCACAATGGGTGTTCGCACTACGTGAGTTTCCGTTCGATTGCATGATGTTGACTTTCCAACCGCCTTCAATCTGGTGTAAACATTCGCGCTGTTGAGACAATTGTTGCGGAGGCAATTTCGTACAGAGCTTGTAAACGACCATGATTCCCACCGGGCGACGTGGCCATCCTGAATATTTATAAAAATGACTTTGGATATGTTAATAAATTGATATTTTGCGTTACCATTGCGAAATGTTGATTTATTATTAGTTTTAGAGGTGAATTCAATGCTAATCGAATTTTGCGTGAAGAACTTCCGTAGTCTGCGCGACGAGCAGGTGCTTAGTCTTGTTGCATCCAAGGACAAGACCCTGCAGGACACCCATACGCAAGCAACAGGCATCAGCGCTGCACCGACTCTGTTGCTCAGTGCGGTGGTGTATGGCGCAAACGCGAGCGGCAAGTCCAATCTCATCAAAGCGCTGCAATATATGCGTGGCGTAGTGACTGAGTCGGCGTCGGCGATCCAACCTGGCCAGACCTTTGCAATGCAGCCATTCCGGCTCGATGCCGATTCCGCCAGCCAGCCAAGCGAGTTCGAAGTAACTTTCCTGATTGATGGTGTGCGTTACCAGTATGGCTTTGCCATGACCGCACAACGCATCGTGAGTGAGCATCTGCTGGTTTACAAGGCATTCAAGCCGCAGCGCTGGTTCACGCGCCACTTCGACACAGACACCGGAAAAGATGTCTACGATTTTGGCCCTGGTCTGAAAGGCCCCAAGAACCTGTGGGAAGGTGCCACCCGCCCGAATGCCCTGTTCCTGTCGATGGCTGTGCAACTTAATAGCGAAGCCTTGCGCCCGGTGTTTGACTGGTTCCTTAGCCGTCTGGTCATCTTCAACGAGCAATTTCAACTCAGTCCACAAATGTCTATCCAAATGCTTAAGCAGGTCAATGGCCGCAAGGATATCTGTAGCTTCCTCACGGCAGCCGACATCAGCATCGCCGACATTGATGTGGAAACAAGCAAGGTTCCAGGACAGGCCATTCACTTTGATTTGGTAGCGGGTAAAACGGAGGTGCGATCGCAAGAAGTTGAGGAGCACAAGTTGCACTTCCACCATGTCACCGAACTGAGCAAAGCTGTGTTTGATTTGATGGACGAGTCGAGCGGCACGCGCAGTCTGCTGTTTCTTGCCGGGCCAGTGCTGGACATCCTCAGCAAAGGGCTGACGCTTGTTATCGACGAACTCGACACCAGTTTGCACACTTTGCTGGTGCGCGAATTGGTGCGACTGTTCCACCGCCCCGAGATCAACACCGGCGGTGCGCAACTGATCTTCACGACTCACGACACGTCGCTGCTGGACGCGCCAGATCTGTTTCGGCGAGATCAGGTGTGGTTTGTGGAAAAAGATTGCGACCAGACCTCGGCATTGGTCAGCTTGTCAGAATTCAGCCCGCGTAAAAATGAAGATATGGAGCGGGGCTACCTGATGGGTAGATACGGTGGTGTGCCATTCCTCAACCACACACTGGGGTTGAAACACTGATGGCGCGCGACAATTCCCCAAAAGAGCGCCAACAAAAGCAGTTGGCGCGTAAACAGGGACGGCGCGCTAGCTACGACCGGATCCTGATCGTCTCCGAGGGCAGCAAGACGGAGCCGAACTATTTCCTCGAGATTCGCGCTACCCATCGCTTGCACACTGCAAACGTGGAGGTTCAGCCTAGCGAGTTAGGGACCGCGCCAGTCCAGGTTGTGCAGTATGCGAAGGAATTGTTTGAGGATGGCGACCGTTATAAGAACATTCAGCGTCGTGCGTTTGAAAAAGTCTTTGCAGTGTTTGACCGTGACGACCATGGCAGCTATCACGAGGCACTGACGCTGGCTGACTCGCTGGATGGCAAGCTCAGGAACGATGCCAAGCAGCCGGTCTCTTTTCAGGCCATTGCATCAGTGCCCAGTTTTGAGCTGTGGCTGCTGCTGCACTACGAAGACATTCAGGCTCCGCTGCATCGTGATGAAGTAATGCACCGTCTCAAGCGGCACATCCCGGGCTACGACAAAGGCACTTGCAACGCGTTCGCAATCACCAGTGAGCATTTGGCAGTCGCCACGCAGCGTGCTGAACGGTTGGCGGCGCACTCTACTGCACGCACAGACCCCGATCCCTTCACCGCCATTGTTGAACTTGTAAAGCTGCTGACTACGCTTCGCGGCTGAAGACGTGGAACGTGAGCGATCGCAAGAACCTCGCGTGGAGGCACATTGATCAAGATCGCTACGGTCAAGGGTGGTTGTTTCATAAATTCGTTACTTACTTGAATTTAACGAATAAATGGAGCATACTTGCTAAGGTATGCACACATTTTTTACAGCCATGGCGGCATGCCATCCGGCAGCGATGAGAGCAAAGCGAGTGAGTCCGTAGTGCATCGTGATGGGGCCGGGTTTGCGCTCGCTGGCGTAGCCCTTCCAGCCGCCCATACGT
>CAIXMC010000227.1 GCA_903920405.1 uncultured beta proteobacterium | reverse complement strand
CGTTGTGCCAGGCGGTGTCAAGAATGACCTAACTCCACAGCAATGTGATGAATTGATTCAGTTATGTCATGAAACCGAGGGCGAGGTTCGAACGCTTTTTGGCATTTATGAAGCCCACGCGGTTTTACAAGACCGTTTTTTGACCACCGGCCTCGTGACCCCAACCTTGGCTGCCCAATTAGGTTTGACGGGTTTGAGTGGTCGCTCCAGCGGTCAAGCCCATGATTTGCGCTTTGACCACCCTTGGGGGCCTTATGCTTATGCGGCTTGCAAGGTCAATCGGTGCGTCC
Source organism: uncultured beta proteobacterium (assembly GCA_903920405.1). Classification (GTDB taxonomy): domain Bacteria; phylum Pseudomonadota; class Gammaproteobacteria; order Burkholderiales; family Burkholderiaceae_C; genus Rhodoferax. Next base: position 6,735 of record CAIXMC010000227.1, on the reverse strand, counting down.
ATCTCCAGGGGGATGTGGCAGCACGCGTGGCCGTGCGATTTGACGAAGTGTTTGAATCATTGCGGCTGATTCGACTGCTGTTGGAGAATTTGCCACCAGGCGAGAGTGTGGTGTGCGTGCATCTGCCTGATGAATCCTCACGCGGTGCAGGATGGGTCGAGGGCTGGCGGGGTGAATTGTGGGTAGCACTGGAATTGACGGGTGCAAAGTGCCAAAACCGCATCACACGATGCCACCTGCATGATCCCTCGTGGCACAACTGGCCTGCGCTCGAACACGCCGTCATGGGCAACATCGTGCCAGACTTTCCTGTGATCAACAAGTCATTTAACCTGAGCTATTCGGGGCACGATTTATGATTTGGAAAGTCATTCATCAAATCGCCAAAACAGGGGTGTGTACTGAAGCTGCGCCTGATATTGGCGGGGCCGCACAAGCTGAGGTTTCACGCATTCAATCCGAATTGCTCACCATTTTGGGGCAGGCACTCACCATTCGTGAAGTCGATGCCGGATCATGCAACGGTTGCGAGCTTGAAATTCATGCCCTCTGCAACCCCTACTACAACATCGAAGGTCTGGGCATTCGTTTTGTAGCCAGCCCACGCCATGCCGACATGCTGCTGGTCACTGGCCCTGTATCTCGCAACATGAAAACCGCCCTGATCCGCACTTACGAAGCCACGCCTGATCCTAAACTGGTCGTAGCTGTGGGTGAGTGTGCCTGCGATGGCGGTATTTTTGGTGAAAGCTACGCCACCTGTGGCAGAGTATCCAACGTGATTCCCGTCGATGAAGTCATCACCGGCTGCCCGCCGGCACCCATCGACATTTTGCACGGCATTTTGAAAGCAGTGAGGCGGCGCGTTCAGACGCGTTAGGACTCTTGGACTTTTGGACTCTTAGGACTCTTAGGACTCTTAGAATAGGGGTTTTTTGGAGGTGTACGATGAAACTGGTTCGAATTTTTCTTGCATTGTGTGTTGCAGTCTTTGTTTATGTTCCTGTTTTTGCGCAGGATCACGGCACCAAGGATGAGGCCAAGGCTATGGTCAACGCAGCGGTGATGCACATCAAAAAAGTGGGCAAAGACCAGGCTTTCAAAGACTTTTCAACCGACAAAACCAACTGGGTAAAAAAAGACCTGTATGTGTTTGTGCAAGATTTTTCGGGCAACGTCTTAGCCCATGGCACGAACGAAAAGTTGGTGGGCAAGAATCTGCTCGACATGAAGGATCAGAACGGCAAGGCATTTGCCCGTGAATTTGTTTCAGTGGGATCGACCCAAGGCGAAGGCTGGGTGGACTATGACTGGGCGCATCCCGTCACTAAAAAGGCAGTGGCCAAGTCCAGTTTTGTCAAACGTATTCCCGGATTTGACGGCGTCGTGGTTGTAGGAGCTTACCGCTAATGCCTACAGTTTTGAACTGTCTTTTGACTTTGACAACAAGTCATGAAATTCGTATTTGACCATTTGTCGTTGATGTCCAAAGTGGCTTTGGCACCAGCGATGGTGCTGATGTGCATGATGGTGGTGGCCTTGCATGGTTTATGGACATCCCGCCAGACCGCCGCTACATTGGAACTGCTGATCCAGCACAGTATGGTCGATGTGGTTCTGGTGGCACAGGCGCAAGAACGTGTTGTGGCGACGAACGCCCTGGTGATGCAAAGCGTGGCCTCTGCCGGTGCGGGTTTGAAGCCTGAAATTATCAAGGCGCTGGACAAGAAAATTGGCATTGAATTGAAGGAAAGTCAGAAGTCCCTTGACCATTTGCGTGAAACACTGACCAGTACGCCTGAAGCTGTCGATCGAATGCAGCAGTTGGATGCAGCTTTCAAAAAATACACCCAAGCTGCGCTTGATATCCTGGAGATGAAAGACGTGGAAGTTAGCACAGCCGCGGTGATGATGAGTGTGGCTGAATCGGCCTATTCACAAACGCATGATTTGTTGGCCGAGCAATTCAAACACGAGGTGCAATCAGCCAACACCACCGGCGACCATGCCGCCAAGAGTTTGTCTGTGGGCAACCAGGCCTCTGCGGCATTGACGCTCATCGCTCTGGCATTTGGCATGTTGCTGACATGGTTTATTGCAAGACAAATCGTCAAGCCGTTGCAATGTGCTGTCAGTATTGCCCAAGACGTGGCAGATGGTAATTTGAGTTTGCGCGACATTCAATACGGTACGGACGAAGCCGGACAGGTACTTCGCGCTTTGAACGAGGTCACGCAACGACTCAACGCGATGATCGCCAACATTCGCAGTGGAGCTGATCAAATTGACACCGCCGCCAGCGAAATTTCGGTAGGCAATAACGATTTGGCCATTCGTACAGAGCAAACGGCATCTGCTTTACAGACCACCTCGTTGTCTGTTGCTGATTTGGCCAATACCATCAAGCACAGCGCCGAGACTGCGACGCAGGCCAGCCAACTCGCCTGCGAGGCTGCTCGCGTGGCGAAGCAGGGTGGTAGCGATGTCGATGAAGTTGTCAACACCATGAATGCCATCAGCGTCCAGGCCAAACGCATCAGCGAGATTATTGGCACGATTGACGGCATCGCTTTTCAAACCAATATTCTGGCGCTCAATGCCGCGGTAGAGGCCGCCAGGGCGGGTGAGCAGGGGCGTGGTTTTGCAGTGGTGGCCAGCGAAGTTCGAAGTTTGGCACAGCGCAGCAGCACGGCAGCCAAAGAAATTCGCAGCCTGATTAGCGCATCGGTAGAACAGGTGGCCGCTGGCACCGATAAGGTTCATGCAGCAGGCGAGACCATGCGCCGCATCATGGCATCCATTGAGCAAGTCAGCACCATGGTGACCGAGATTTCCAGGGCGACTGTCGAGCAATCCGATGCCATTCATGGTGTGAACACCATGGTCGCCGACATGGACACAAAAACACAGCAAAATGCTGCACTGGTTGAACAAAGTGCAGCAGCGGCAGAGTCGCTCAGAGTTCAGGCAGCCGGTTTGGTGCGTACCATTTCGGTGTTCCACGTGAATTGACATGCACTGTTCAGTTCTGTCACACACATCACCAAATCAGGCTCTAGCCCTTATGCAGTATGCGTTGGTAGCTATATTTAATATAGCTACATCAGGCGAGGAGCGTACCCTTTGGCAAGTTGTGAAGCCGTCAAGGTTTGGCCATCAGGCCAGCGGTCGGCGATCGCGCCGTGCGTATGGACTGCTTGACAGGCGGCATCAAAAGCAGATAAACCGCGTGCCAACCGCGCAGCAATCATGCCTGCCAGAACGTCGCCTGAGCCGGCTGTGGCCAATTTTGCGTTGCCACTGGGGTTGATCACAGAAACAGTATCAGGCCGGGCAATGATGCTGCCTGAGCCTTTGAGCACCACCGTGCAGCCGTAGTTTTGCGCCAATTGCTCTGCACTGGCAAGTCGATGAGACTGAATGTGAGCCGTACTGCACCCGAGCAATCGTGCTGCTTCCAGCGGGTGGGGTGTCAGCACGGTAGCTGTGGTGGTCGCTCTGCGTGCTTGCAACAAATGCCGTAGCGCTGGCGTATCCGCAATGGCGTTCAGACCATCGGCATCCATGATGAGTGGCACCTGGGATGTCAGCAGTTGCTCCAAAGGCTCTGCCGCCAGCCAACCCGAACCACATCCACACACAAAGATCGTGGAATGATGGAGATTTGAACAGGCACTCAGCAAACTTTGTGGCGTGCGAAACATCAATTCGGCGTGTTGCGTACCACACGTCAGCGCGTTGGCATCAAGCAGACCCACATAGACCCTGCCCGCACCGCTGTAAAGGGCAGCAGTGGCGGCCAAAAGTGCAGCGCCCACCATACCAGGCGCACCGCCGATAACGGCCACATCGCCATAACTGCCTTTGTGTGAGGCATGAAGGCGCAGGACCTCAGGCAAAGACACGCCTAACCTGGCTGTGGCCAAAATCTGGTCAAACCGCGACACATCCACACCCAGCGTGTCAAGCCACACGGTTTGCGCCATATCGCGCCCTTGCGCTGTGAAAAGGCCAGGTTTCAAGGTCAGCATGCAAAGGGTATGACTGGCCTTGACGCACACCCCATCGACAGCACCGGTGTCAGCGTTGATGCCACTGGGCACATCGACTGACAACACCGGCCTGGCACTGCGCGTGATGTGTTCCACGCAGGTGGCCAGGCGGCTACCTTTTTCAATGGGGCGCGCACCAATGCCCAGCAAGGCATCAACGCAGATGTCAAAGTCAGTGGGAGGTTCTTCAACAAAGGGGATTAGAGCGTCCTTTGCCCGCGAGAGTGCAGCGGCGGCATCGTCTGGCAGGGTATGCGACTGCCCCAAAAAGCTCACCACCACCTGCTTGCCCCAGGCCTGAAGATGAACGGCGGCTTCCAAACCATCGCCACCATTGTTGCCACCACCACAGGCCAGCCAAAAACGTTCAGCGTGAGGCGCTATGGCCAAGGCCAGTTTGGCCACAGCCAAGCCGGCACGCTGCATCAAGGTATGGGGTAAAAGTTCAGATAAAGCCAGTTGTTCAATATGGCGGGTCGAAGCGATGCCGTAGAGATGCTCTGTTTGCAGAAAATCAATGCGTCGCACAGCAGTAACTCCTGATGCCCCTATCCTACTAAAACTCAAAGCATTCGCCTTCGCGAGCGAGGCGATAGTCGGGATCACCCAGCTTGTGCGCATGAAGCAACAGAGCCTGCTCAAACGCAGCTTCAAGGGCATCATCGCTGCGTGTAGGCTCATGGTGGGTGCAGTACAGCACTTTGGCGTTGGCAGCCCTGGCGTATTGAATGCTGGATTCAAAAGTGCCATGTCCCCAGCCTCTTTTGGCGGGATATTCTGCGCTGGTGTAAGAACTGTCGGCAATCAAAACATCTACACCAGCCATCGCACGATCAACGGTATTTCGCTTTTCATCTACAAAAGCCTGGTACTGGTGATAACCCTCGTCATCGGGGTCGAAAATGTTGTAAGAAGGTTCGTGATCGCCTGTGAAAAACACTGATTTTCCGTTAGCCTCAAGCCGATAGCCAAAATTAACCACCGGATGGTTCATCAGGTAGGGTGTGACGGTCGCACTGCCAATTTGTACACTTTGCTCAGGGGCCAGAGTGACATACTGAATACGTGCTTTCATTTCTTCTTCGCGCACTGGAAAGTAGCTGTATTGCAACTGCACGGCCATGACCTGCTCCACCCCTTTGCCCGATACGGGATTGAAAGCACCATGCAGCCTCAACGTGTTGCCTGGAATGAAGTTGGGGATAAAAAAAGGCAGGCCCTGAATGTGATCCCAATGCGAATGGGTGATGAGCACATTGGCAGTGACTGGAAGTTCGCCGAGCAAAGTTTGCGATAGCGGAAAAATGCCCGTGCCAGCATCCAAAATAATTAACTCATTGTGATCGGTACGAATTTCAATGCAGGTGGTGTTGCCACCATAGCGCACCGTTTTTGGACCTGGCGACGCAATGGAACCACGAACTCCCCAAAATTTGACTTTCATGCCGTACCTTTAAGCATATCTTTAAGTATTTGCAAGAACTTTTACCTCAGCGAACAACGCATCCAGGTCAGGCAAAGAGGCAATGAGTTCATCCCATGTTGCAGCAGCCAAATACTTGGCTACAGGCTCGCATAAAGGATGAACATAGGGGTTGCCCGCGAAACCGAATGCCAGTTGTTTACTGATTTGGTTAGCAGCGAACACACAAGCTGTGTTGGCTGAACACTTGTCAGACGGATCATACTGAAGGGCAATAGTATCCACCAGATCGGGAGCAAATCGCCATTTTTCTGCCAACATGGCACCGACAACGGCGTGGTCAGTGCCAAGGGTTCGCCGCAAGGCGATGTGAAGCGATGAACCATCAGTTTGACAGTCTTCCAGCGCCAGCTTGAACTCCTGAGGCATGAATTGTGCAAAAACCACCTTGCCAAAATCATGCAACAGGCCGGCAATAAAGCAGTCCGTCGGGTCAGCATTGTTCACACGCTGCGTCAGGCGCTTGGCAATGCTGGCTGTAGAGAGCGAATGCAGCAAATACTGAGCGCTATCAAAATCAGCAGCATTGCGCGAGGGCAACATGCCTATCGCAGCAATACTCAAGGCCAGATTCTTGATGGTATTAAAGCCCAAGTAAACCACAGCGTGGTTGATGGATGTTATTTTTTTTGAAAGCGCGAAGTAGGCGGAATTCACCGTTTTGAGAATTTTGACAGTCATCACAGGGTCTTGCTCAATGACTTGTACCAATTCTTTGGGTGTGCTATTGACATCACGCGTCAATTCCAAAATTTTTTGCACGCTTTTAGGAAATGCCGGCATGGCATCGACAGCGGCGGTGAGTTTGATCGACAGGTCAGTGGGCAGGGTTTGCATGGTTGATGAATCGTACCGTTAAATTTGTTCAGTCACCGTCTTGAAATGCTTCTTCAGGCTGGTTTTATCAAAAAAAATGGGGCAACAGATGACTGACACTAGAATTCATGGTGTTGGTGCTCGCGGTGTGGTTCTCATGCTGCAGTTCAACGGGAAGCAGGGTGGTGTCCATCAACTGACATCTAACCTGCGCTGCCCCCGCAACGGTAAGTGGACGAATCTTATAGATTTTGCTGTCATCAGGATGTGGTCAGTAATAAGTTCCCCAGTTGGCCGTCAGTGTTAAAGATGCAATGCTAGGCGCCAATCGCGCGGTGTGGCCATGCCACATAAGCGATTTGTAACGACGCAGTGCGCCCAAAT
>CAIXMC010000226.1 GCA_903920405.1 uncultured beta proteobacterium | reverse complement strand
TTGAAATTGGCAATCAGGCTTTTAAGTTTCATGCGCACAGTAGCAGAATTTCGACCACCCCGGCTGTATTCTGTTTTTAGGACGACCATAGGGTCTTTGCCGTGCATGATGACATTGCCAGCACGAATATCTTGAGCGATTTTCATAAAAATGAAGTAAAGTAGGCTCCTGAATTCGATAGTTGCTTGTAGGTCATTGATTTATAATAAAAAAATCGTGCCATAACAAGTGCTATGAATTTAGGAAAGTTATATAAAATCAATTGGTTAGGCGAGGGAACTGTTGAAATCGGGAGGCCGAGCACTAAACGGCGAGAGAGGATGGACGGTGCTATCAACCGCACCGATGATGACAACAGATTTTGCCAGCCACGAGGAGTGAAATTTTAACGTGAAAGAATACACCCAGACCTCCCCGTAACCACCACCAAAATATCATTATGTTTGGACAATTCCAAGACAGAAGCGATTACCGTGAAAGAACCCGGGAGCGAAGGTGAAATGCCTGCGCTCCCAGGTTCTTTTGAGACTGTTACTTCGCGATGGGAGCCGGAATTCCGGGGTAGGGGTCATATCCCACGATCTCGAAATCTTCAAACACATACTCAAAAATTGACTTTGGTTTTCTTTTTATGATCAGCTTGGGTAATGGTCTTGGCTCTCTGGTCAATTGCAGTCTGGCCTGAACCAAATGATTAAGGTACAGATGAGTGTCGCCAAACGAATGGACAATTTCTCCCGCCTCAAGGTCGCATTGCTGTGCGATCATATGTGTCAGGAAAGCCATGGATGCCACATTGAAGGGCACACCAAGGAAGCAATCTGCCGACCTTTGAGTGAGCATACAGCTTAGTTTCCCTTCTGCTACATAGAACTGATACATGACGTGGCAGGGAGGTAGCGCCATTCGACCTTCAGATGCATTCACTTCAGGTGATTTTGATTCATCGGGCAAATCAGCCACATTCCACGCATTGATGATGTGCCGACGACTGTTGGGTTTCGTTCGAACACCGTCAATCAAAGCCTGTACCTGGTCGTAGGACTCTCCATGATGACCCTTCCATGACCGCCACTGTGATCCATACACAGGACCCAGTTCACCTTCAGCCGTAGCCCATTCATTCCAGATCGTGACACCATTGTCTTGTAGATACTTGATATTGGTATCTCCCCGTATGAACCATAACAGCTCATAAAGTATGGATTTGACGTGGAGTTTCTTGGTTGTGAGAAGCGGAAAGCCTTGACCGAGATCGTGGCGAAACATCCTTCCAAAAACAGAAAGCGTGCCATTTCCTGTTCTGTCGCCCTTGGTAATACCATGGGTGAGAATATCTTGAAGAAGGTCCAGGTATTGCCTGTCCATTAATGTTGCTCCTTTTACGAAAAATATGTCAGGAAGCGTCTTTAATGTACGCTGTCTGAATAATTATTGACACTGGTTCACTTGAGTTAATATAAATTTTTCAAAATGATGAATAATTTTACTCTGGCCCGCGAATTCGCAAAAAGGAAGCAAAACGTGGCAATCCGTTGGACGTTCGGTCACGGTAGCGATAGGTCACCATCGAACCGATGAGGGGAGGAGCAGATCGCTGCTCATCGGTGAAACCCGTACCCAAGGCAAATCGCTGTCCGTTTTGCAGTTCCAAAAGCAAAGCGCCCAGTCTGCCGAGATGGCGGCCTTTGCCGGGCAGGTGGGCAACCACACGGGCATCTTCGTCTGGCATGGGCTTTAGCTTTTGCAGTGCATCACTGCGCCCAGGTGACCACAAGGCATTGGCGCGGTGCAGCACCAATCCTTCTCCGCCTGCTTGAACTGTTTGTTTCAGCAAGGCCTGTAAAGCTGTCTTGTTCGCTACCTGCTTCTGCGCCACCGCTTGAAGCCAGGGCTGGTTAGCTTGTTTCACCACGGTCAAAATGTGCGCAGCACGATCCAGAAATGAGCCTGTTGCACCCGGCAAATCAAAAATCATATATCGCAGCTCACGCCACTCGGCATCTATAGGGACGGTTTTTCTCACCATCCCCGATAGCGCATCGAAGCGACCACGTCCCAGCCATAACTCACCGTCGAGTGCCATCTTGGGTAAACCTTTGATAAACCAGTCAGGTGCAGCAATGGGACGGCCACTGCGAAAACGCAAGCGCTGACCATCCCAATAGGCTCTGACACCGTCCAGCTTTTCACTCACCAGAAAACTGGCAACATCCTGTCCTTCTTGCCAGGTCTTTGCCATCATGAGCGCTGGCAACATGGCCTGCTGATGCAAAGCCTCTGTGCTGGCAACCGATGCGCTCACAGGCAAAAACATGCCCCCCAACAGCATGACGCACACAGGGGCTATCGTTGATTTCATACGGTTCATCCTCTAACGCATATTGTCTGTAGAGTCGCATTCGACCCATCCGAATGAATTCGGCATGACACAAACGGTTCTTTGGCCATGTCAGTCCTTCATGAAGACTGTCTGAACGCCATGATGGCCTGATTACGCAAGGTGCGAAGCAAAGCCAGTTCTTTGTCATCCACCACCAAGCCACCTTGTTCGGCTTTGTCGGCGTAAATCATGCCAAATGGCTTGCCTTTGTGAAGCAGTGGCAAAACCAAAAATGTGGGGGCGTTGAAAAACTGGCGATACCAGGCGGGCAGACTCGATGCAATACGCGGGTCACTCGCGTCGCTGATCAGAGTGTCAGCACCTTTGACACATACCGCAGTGAACAAATCAGGCTTGGCACTAGAACGCAACGGTACACAAAATGATTTGACCACCCCTTCAACACCTTGCCCCAGGCCAAAACGACCCGTCAGTGCTTCAATTTTGGCATCACGCATACAAAAGATGACACGGTGAAATGCCAGTGCCCGAAACATGGCCTCCAAAATCATGCGCAAAACGTCACTGAGCCTGAAGTCTTCCACCATGACGTTGGTAATGTCCTGGATACCGGCAGCGAGCATTTGCGTTGATTCTATGGCGCGCCGTTGCTCAGTGTCTGTGGCCTTGTTCATGGGAACTGGCGTTGCATGCAACTCAGTGGCTTGCAGGGTGTCAACATCACCGTTACTGAACTTTGACAATTCTTCATCTATATCAATGTGGTGCAACAAATGCGCTACCACGGAATTCTGAGGCACGGAAATATCCATGGCATCAGCCAGCTCAATCAGTTTGCTGCGTGCAGTCACCGTGACTTCATACAGCGCCATGCTGTTGAACCCCAGTGTTTTGCTGTAGTGCCTGATGGATCGGTCCAGCCGACGCTTGACCACGACAGGGTCAGCATCAAGCATGTCGTGCATCATGTCGTTGGCTGCACAAGCGATCCAGCGTACTTGTTCCTGTAGTTCAGGCGATGGATGCGGTAGCGGTTCACCCGAAGGTTTGACCATACAGCGTTGAATATTTTCAGGTAAACCCCAAGCTATGGATACGCCTGATCCCAGTTCTTCGTAATTCAATCCCAAAACCTGTGTGGATGCAGTATCTTCACTGATCGGATCAGACTTGGCACCCACCAATCTGCGGATGGCTGCTGCTTCTTCTGGAAAGTAAAACTGCGCCAACATGCGTCCAAGGTTTTGAAACAAGCCGCCAATGAAGGCTTCTTCGTCATGACCGGAGGCGCGCCCAATTTCGGCTGCAATCGATGCTGCCATCAATGCACGAACAAATTCTTCTTTCAAAAATTGGGCATTGACCTTGTCGTGCATGTGATCGAGCAACACCAGACTCAACGCCATGTTGCGAATGCCGTTGAACCCGACCAGTGTGACCGCGCGTGACACCGTTCCCACTTTGTAGCCACGTGCGTAATGCGCACTGTTGACCAATCTCAACAATTTATTGGTGAGTGCCACATTTTTCAAAATCTCGTTGGTCACACTGCTCACGCTCTCCTTGTCAGACGTGGCCATGTTCTGAATGTGAAGGATCGATTCTGAAAGCGCCGGAAAGTCACTTTTATGACGCATTCTTCTCAACAAGAAATCAAGTGTGCCATTGGTACTGAGTCCTGCATCGGTGTTGCCTGTGGCGTTCAAGCTGCTGAGCCACTGTGCCAGTGCATCCCGAAACGCTTGTGCGCTGGGATAGCGTTGGTCAGGAGCAAAAGCCAATGCTTTGAGCACAATCGCTCGCAAGGGATCATCTAGCCTGCCCAGCACGGCTGCTGGCAATTGCAAAGGCTCATGACCCACTTGATACATGACACGATAAGGATCAGCACTGGGAATCAGAGGTTGTGCAGACAAAGACTGCGCCAATAACAAGCCGGCACTATAGACATCCATGAGCGGTGAAATGGCCTCGCCACGGGCGGCCTCGGGGGACATAAAGGCTGGCGTTCCTGCCGTTTCCGAATTTTTGGCATGACCGACGACATCACTCATACGCACGGCGATACCAAAATCCATCACGCGAACACGTCCACTGTCATCAATCAAAACATTGGAAGGTTTCAAATCGCGGTGAACTACACCCAAAGCATGTGCTGCCACCAAAGCCGAAAGAACATCTTGCACAATGGCCACAGCTTGCGGTGTGGGCAATAGGTCTTGCCTGGCCAACTTATCGGCCAAAGTCTGCCCCGCCACATATTCAAATACCAGGTAGGGTTGCTTTTCTTGCACATCGGCTTCAAACACCGTCACCACATTTGGATGTGTCAAGCGGCTCACACTGCGCGCCTCTTGCAACCACTGTGCAATGGCCGAATCATCCTTGCCACGCATGGGTTTCATCAGTTTGATCGCCACCTCACGTTCCAGCCGTGGATCAAACCCCAACCACACCTGTGATTGCGTTCCTTGCCCCAACAAACGCTTCAGCTCAAAGCGACCCAAGGTAGTGCCTGCTTGTGCAAACATCATCCCTGAACTCATTCGCTTCAGTGTTGACAGAGGAGAAAAGTCGGCCATAGTGGGTACAAGATAGAAAAATCAAACAATTGTCACACCCTGCCCATCGTCATACCGTTGTATAAAGATGTGATACCTGGTGCAGGTGAATCATACGGCACAGATGGTTCAGACCTCCCCGCGCAGATGAGGACATTCGAGGGGAGCGAAGGACGTACGCTTTTGCTCCGGGTGCGATTCAAAGTGATGTGGATGTGGCAATATTCACCTGTCAAGCTACGCGAACTTGAGTGAGTTTTTTGGTATAACAAATCGGCCTCTAGCGCCAATGGCACTACCTTAAGTATTAGTTCTATAAAAACAATAGGTTAGCAAAACATGTAGATCGGGTTAGCGTGTAGCGCGTAACCCGACATAACAGCACGACGCATGTCGGGTTACGCTTCGCTAACCCGACCTTGTATTATTGCGCCACGATGAATTCGGCGGGTGCGTTTCAAAGTGATGTGGCTTTGCTTGGGTGCGACATCCAAATCCCCCACCCCCCCCTTTTTTTTTTCAAAGGGGGGAATGAAAACAGTTAGCCTATAGACTTTCAGGTAAATAACTTCCATTTTGACCGAAAAAATATCTTCAAGATCAGCAGGTTACTTGAGTATACTTGGAAACTATTTATCTGAAAGTCTATAAAAGAGCGTGATGTGCGCTGGCGACGACGCAAGCCTGGCATTGACAATGTCCTCGCGCAATACGACCTGTTTTGCAAAGAGTTGGGAGATGATCACCCCAAAATTCGTAAAGCCATGATGGGTTGGTATCGCGCATTGCCAAAAGGCGATCCACGCAAAAAGCACAAGCACTACAACCATTCAGATGCTCGTGGTTTGTATTTTGCTGCGGACTTTGCAGGGCCAGACGATGGTCGTGAAAACCGACCCCGCTATCCAATCCTCCACCCAAAGACAGGGCTACCTTGTGCAATGCCCTCTACCGGCTGGCGATGGGAAGAGGCGACAACGCAACAGGCACTTGCAGAAGACCCACCCAGAATTCACTTCGGCAAAGACCATACCACCATCCCCAACCGCAAGAGCTACCTGTTTGAAATTGACGAGGAGCCAATGCTGAGTGTTTTCTACACGGACGGTCGTGCTGCAACTCTGGAGGTGGAAAGCATTTTGGGAGCCGGCGCGTTTCAATTTCCGAAAGATTCCGATGTGATCGCAGACTTGATTGGCATGGTGACTGAGCCAGGTGATCTGGTTATGGATAGCTTTGGAGGTTCTGGAACGACAGCCCACGCCGTACTCAAACACAACCGCAATCTGAATGTGCCTCTGAAATTCATCTCTCACGGTTCGCTGATTTCAAAAGCAAGTTCTTCAGATTGCACAATGGCACTGCTGGTGGTCATGTAGCAGCGGCTTCCAGCCGCTGACGCTGGCAAAGCGGCAAGATGCCGCTTCCACGAGTGCCATGCCTGATTCCA
>CAIXMC010000225.1 GCA_903920405.1 uncultured beta proteobacterium | reverse complement strand
GTTTCGGTTAATTTCATGAATATCCAGCGTGGTTACCTGCGATAAAGGGATATGGTCAACAATAAGTTCCGCATTTGGCCATCAGAGTTAAAGATGCAATGCTAGGCGAAAATCGCGCAGTGTGGCCCAGCCACATAAGGAGGTGGTCAGTAATAAGTTCCCCATTTGGCTCGTCAGATTTGGGCGCACTGCGTCGTTACAAATCGCTTATGTGGCATGGCCACACCGCGCGATTTGCGCCTAGCACTGCATCTTTAACTCTGACGGCCAAATGGGGAACTTATTGCGGCGTGGTTCAAAAACACTTGTTTTCGGGTAACACTGGCGTGGCAATTCCTCCCTCTAAAGTTCGGGATTTTTCTCATAACGGGGAATTGACAGGGGGCTTTTTTCGCCCCGATTGGGTCAGCCTCGCAGAGGCTGCGGCTGCCCAAACCCAAGCAGCGTTAGCCAATGCGGATGTTCCTGGCCTGTCATCAACTGCTTGGGACTTTTGCCCACACGCTCAGGAACTCTGCTACGCAAAAAGGTTCGATGGTTCAGGAAAAACTGTAGCAAACTCAGGTACTCGCCGCCAAGCTGGCGACGCAGCGTGAAGTAATTGCGTAGCCGTGAATTCAAGTTCTCCACCATCGAGCTGCACCGCGGAGTATTGGCCATGGCCAGTTTCACAGCTTCAAAGACAGCGTGACTCTTGTGCCCCATCTGGGCGCACAGTTGGCACCAACCCTCCCAATAAGCAGGGGATGTGTCGGACTTGCGCTGTAGCTCACAGGCCTGGCGCACCAGATACACTGGAAGATGATGGGTTTCAGCGATGGTTTGCAATTTGCCGTCGAGCACACCAGCAAATGCCAACAAGTCGTCGCGCTGGTTTTGCAGTGCAACGCGCATCGGTCGAATGCGCTTGGAGTCGATATTCTCGCGTGCTGCAAGCTCGGTTACGACAAAATCGAACAATACTTGGCGCGTGGCCAGTTCCGGTCCAGACAGCGACAAAATGTCACGGCCGAGCCACTGAGCAAGCGTTTGGATGTCACTGGCCAGTGCATGGGCAAGATGTTCGGCCTGCAAAGCTGCCGTCACCTGAGCATCAATATCTTGACCACGCGAATGGACTTGGCCAGCTTTAGCTTGCAACTTTTTGCGCTCAGATGTAGCTCCCTTAGCTACCTTGCTGAGCGTGTTAGCCAAAACTTCACACTGGTGCAGGATGTGAAACACATCGCCATGGCAAGGTTTGTCGCCCCAGACAATTTTCTGTCCGGCACGCAGACCTGTACCTCCATCGGCAATGGTGTAGTCCGGATTGAATCCTTGATCCTTGGCGTACAAGTGGTGAATAGCCCAAGTTTCAGCATCTCGTTGAGCTTCATCTGCCAAGAGAAAACAGTACGTCGAACGGGCATCGACACCCGCCAGTACTGGCCGATTGCAGTGAAATATCTCATCAAGCAAGGCATGTCGAATTGCTGATAGGTCTTGAGCGCGGTTGATTGAGCCTGCGCGGTGCATGGCCACCTGATGTAGGTTGTGGATGCTGCCCTCGCTGATGGGCACTCCCAGAATGTCGCGCATGAATTCCACAACGCCACGGTAGGAGCTGTGACAGATGAGTGTGAGGGCCAAGATGACCTGGTACAGCCACGCTTTGGTGACTGGAAGATAAAACAGGACATCATTATTTGCGCCGGTTGGAGCAAAGGCATCTTTCAGCGCCTGCGCTGCCTTGCTCTTTTGTTGATAAATAAACTTGCGACTGACTTTATGTTCATCTGCTAGGCTACTGATGTTGGCAGGGACTGTCATCGCCTGAATGGCCAGATCTATGCGTTGATCGGCGAGAAGTTGTGCTGCCGGGAAAGTCGTTGGTGTCATACCGATATGCTGCTAAAAATGAAAAGCGGCAAGTATCAGTGAATTCACAGATTGAACATTTGTCTAGGTCAACCATCCGCGTTGAAACGTAGGTAAAGTGTTACCCCTGTTTGAACCATGCCCTTATTGCTGACCACATCCTAAGCGATTTGTAACGACGCAGTGCGCCCAAATCTGACGAGCCAAAAGTGGAATGTTGACCATATCCTTATTTCCATGGCCTGTGATACGCCCCAAGCGTGTGTTGCTGCCCTTCTGCAACTTTGTCCAAGTCACGAAACCAAGTAGATTGCGGCGAATAACGCATAGGGTCTTGATGGCAACTGTCCATAGCCTGCCGCCACACGGCGGTCACTTGCGCAACATACGCAGGGCTGCGCTGACGTCCTTCAATTTTGATAGCACGCACGCCCATTTTCATGAGATCAGACAAAAGAGACAGCGTGTTCAAATTAGCGGGGTCTTCAATGGCGTAATAATTTTGTTCACTTGCCACATCAAAACGACCTTTGCACAGGGTGGGGTAGCCTGCGTTTTCGCCGTGAGCGTAGCGGTCAATCAGCACACCGTTCAATCGGGATTCGCGCCCCTGAGGCGTTTCAACCCAGCGCACAGCTTTGGGAGGTGAGCAGACACCGTGAGTGTTGGGGGCCTCGCCGGTGACATAAGATGACAGAGCACAGCGGCCTTCAACCATCACGCACAGGCTGCCAAATCCAAACACCTCGATTTCAACAGATGTTTTCTCAAGCACTTGTGCTATTTGCGTAAGCGACAGGACACGCGGCAGCACGGCACGCACAATGCCAAAATGCTGGTAGTAAAAATCAAGCGATTCGTAGTTGGTAGCCGACCCCTGTACTGATAAATGCAGTCGCAATTGCGGATGGTGCTGAACGGCATAGGCCATCAGGCCGGGGTCTGCCAGAATGATGGCATCTGCCCCGCTTTGAGAAGCTTGATCGACCGCGCGGCGCCACACTTGCGGTGATGCAGCCTGTGGGTACGTGTTCAGTGTCACAAACACTTTGCGACCCCGGTCGTGAGCGTAGCGAATTCCGGTAGCAACAGTCGCCGCATCAAAATTCAAGCCCACAAAATTGCGTGCGTTGGTGGCTTCGCGAAAGCCAAGATAAACACAATCTGCACCGTTGTCAACTGCGGCTTTGAGCGCGGGTAAACTGCCAGCCGGGCACACAAGTTCCATACGCATGCAGGAATCAGCAGAAGTGTCTATCATTATGATGGTATCAAAAAACTGGATGAATTGGTGTCTAAACGAAAACCCTATTTTTAACATAAAACAACAAGTTACATCATTTTTTAAAAACGAAGATTTTGCTCAAAAATTTGCCTGCCCTAGGGCGATTTTCTGAAAGTCGCGTAAAACGATTATTTTTCAGAAATCTTCATTTGAAAAAAAGTAATCATAAATATATGATTTTATATAGAAAATGACTTTTCATTCAGACACTAATTAGTAGTGTCGCATGTTTCACCGGGTGCGATTCAAAGTGATGTGGAATTCTCTGTAACTCGTAGAAGCCGCTTCTACAGCGGGCAAGATGCCCGTACTCCCAGATGTAAGTTTTTATTTAACGTGAAAGAACAAAGAAAACAATAGCAATGTATCCTTATCCCATAAGGGCTACAGGCACTTTTTATGGGTAAAAATTTTTTCATTATTCGGGGTGGC
>CAIXMC010000224.1 GCA_903920405.1 uncultured beta proteobacterium | reverse complement strand
GGTTCGCAACTTGCCTGGTCAATATGGCGACATGGCACAGGCCATCAACGATTTGGCGCTGATGCAAAACCGTGTGACATTCCATCTGGTGGAATTGATTGAACGCTATGCCAGTGGCTTCTTTGACAAGGAAATGGAAAAACTGCCCGGCAAGAAGCGACGCATTACCGAAGTGGCGCACGCAGCCCGCCTGAAAATGCAAACTGCTGCTGAAGCTGCCGTGGTGAACTTGCAAGTGGTCAATGCGTTGAACAAAGCCAGCACCAATGTGATGATTGCTGACGCCAACCATGTGATTATGTTCATGAACGATGCCATTAAAGCCATGTTGCACCGCAACGAGGCTTTAATGCGCCAAATTTTGCCCCAATTTGATGTGACGCACCTAGTAGGGCAAAGCATCGACATCTTTCACAAAGACCCCGCGCACCAACGCAGCATCTTAGCCACCCTGAACACCACACATCGTGAGCAAATTCAGATGGGGTCACTGCATTTTTCCCTGGCATCCAGCCCCATTCTGGGCGATCAAGGCCAGCGTTTGGGCACTGTGGTGGAGTGGCATGACCGCACCCTTGAAGTTGCCGTAGAAAGCGAACTGGCATCCGCAGTACAGGCAGCGGCATGCGGGGATTTTTCACAGCGCATTGCATTGGAAGGCAAGACGGGCATTTTTGCCACTCTGGCCACCAGCATGAACGATTTGATGCAAACCAGCCAGGTGGGGCTGGGTGATGTGGCCAAAATGCTGGAGGCATTTTCAAAAGGCAACCTAGGCTACCGCATTGTGCAGGACTACCAAGGGCTTTTTGGTCAACTCAAGGAAGCGGGCAATCAAACGGCCGAGCAACTCGATCGGGTGATGGGTAACGTGCGTGTCGCCGCTGATGCCCTGACGGGTATGGCCATGCAAGTCAGTACCACAGCGCAGTCTCTTTCGCAAGCCGCCAGTGAGCAAGCTGCCAGTGTGGAACAAACCAGTGCATCGGTTGATCACATAACGACATCCATCACCCACAACTCAGACAATGCTCGCGTCACCGACAACATGGCCACCAAGGCCGCCCACGAGGCCACAGAGGGTGGAACTGCCGTGACGCAAACTGTCGAGGCCATGAAGAAAATTGCCGCCAAAATTGGCATGGTGGATGATATTGCTTACCAAACCAACCTGCTCGCACTCAATGCCGCCATTGAGGCTGCCAGGGCAGGTGACCACGGCAAAGGCTTTGCCGTGGTGGCCGCAGAGGTGCGCAAACTGGCCGAACGCAGCCAGGAAGCCGCACGCGAAATCGGTGAACTCGCCAGCGCCAGCGTTTCGACGGCAAAGCACGCTGGACAATTGCTTGACGAAATCGTACCGTCCATCCGCAAGACCAGCGAACTTGTGCAGGAAATTTCTGCAGCCAGCACAGAACAAAGCGCGTCCGTGGTGCAAATTGCCGGAACAATGATGAATTTAAGTCAGGTGACCCAACAAAACGCATCTTCATCCGAAGAACTCGCCGCCACCGCCGAGGAACTGTCAAGCCACGCGGCACAATTGCAACAGTCCATTGCCTTTTTTATCAACCATGCAGACTCTTCAACCATGCCATCCTCTTTGCCTTTACCCGTTCTTGCACGACGGCAGGTTGCAAGTTCAGAGTGTTTGAGTTTGCCACGTTCATCAGTGAGCACACATTCTCCCAAAGTGACGTTGAAATTTCTGCCTTAGGCAATGTCCCACTTATTATTACTCCCAAAAATCATGGCGATTTGTCAAAAAATCAATCAGTTGCGATGTGTTTTTGGATCGGCAATAAGGCAATACGTGGAACGTGCCTTCTTTCTGGCAGCGTGCCGGTGTTTGGTTTGTGTCATGATTCATTGTGGCTTTGACGGGTGCGTTTCAAAGTGATGTGGCTTTGCTTGGGTGCGACATCCAAATCCCCCCTAACCCCAATGGCACTACCTTAAGAAAAAGTTAAATAAAAACAATAAACTAATGATCTGAAATGGATACTATGATGGTATTGAATCCGACACATTTCCCCGCAAGAAAGTCAGTCCAGATGAATACTACCAAAATCTTCC
>CAIXMC010000223.1 GCA_903920405.1 uncultured beta proteobacterium | reverse complement strand
TCCCAGCACAATGCGGGCCGTGCCACTGTGCGCTGCCAGCCAACTTTTCAGACGCTGCGACGGGGTCATGCCACTGTGCATGGACACTACTGCGCTTTGACCGTAGTGGGGACAAAAACGATTTTTGAATCGCTCCTCAAGTTGGGGGGTGAGGTTGATTTCTGGCACCATCACCAAGGCCTGAGCACGCTCAGAGCCTGCCAAGAGTTCTGACGTACATCGCATGAACACTTCGGTCTTGCCACTGCCTGTAGCCCCAAACAGCAAACATGGCCCATCGTAGGTATGAAATTGGCCTATAGCCCTTGCCTGCTCTGTAGTGAGTGCTATTAAATCAGAATCGTTTGGCGCGCTGGAAGGTTGAACGTCAGCACTGTCGGTGGCATGTTTTCCCAAACGGCGTGAGAGCTGTAAGGTGGTCAAGTTGCGCAATTGGGGTGGCAGGGCTGCGAGTGCGACCTCGCCG
Organism: uncultured beta proteobacterium; assembly: GCA_903920405.1. Classification (GTDB taxonomy): domain Bacteria; phylum Pseudomonadota; class Gammaproteobacteria; order Burkholderiales; family Burkholderiaceae_C; genus Rhodoferax. The sequence goes on along the minus strand of CAIXMC010000223.1, from coordinate 17,478 downwards.
GTGGAACGTTGGTAGTAGTTGGCCGCAAAGTCAATCAATGCCCGCCAGGCAGGGGTTAACGGAGGAATGGCATCGAGCGCCGCAGCAATCATGCGCAATCGGGCGGGGTCAAGAGCGATGGGAGCCGGGTGGGGCGGATCATCCCACACCACACCCAGCAATTCACGCTGGCCTAAAGGCACCCGCACCAAAGTGCCCGGGCACAGAGGTTGGTCGCTCAGGTAAGTCAATGCACCGGCCATATTGCTGTGAGCCGGTGTATGCAAAATCACAGAAATCAATGTGGGCATGGTGTGGCAAAGTTGGGATAACAAGTTCATGTGAACTGGCGAAACAGGTGACAAGTCACCGATTCATCATCGCTATCGAAGTCATCCCTGTTTTCTGTGGATAACTTTGTTGATAAGCAGTCAAAAGGTGTCGCTAGTCCTTATAAATCAAGGGTTTCGTTAGATTGCCAAAAGATCAAGCAATTTATTAATACAATTATAAATCAACAAGTTAAAATCACAATCCGTTGGGTAACATGTTTTTCAGATGGCGTTGGAGTTGATATGAACAGTCCTTAAATTTGTGCATAAGTGACCATTTTTTTGCCATTTTCAACGCCAAACCATCAAAATCGTGCTAAAAAACTCTTCAGTCACTCATTTTTTTCCATTTTTTTGTTCCGCCCACCAACGAAGCTATCAAAACCAAAGACACTCTCTGTAACAATCGGTTCACCGGGAGTTTTTCATGCTAAGGATGTGGTCAGTCATAAGTTCCGCATTGGGTTCGTCAGATTTGGGCGCACTGCGTCGTTACAAATCGCTCGCCGTACCCTACGCTTGTCGTGCATTGCGGGGTGCAGGCTCATCCTCTGCCACGATGCGCTCTGCCCAGGGGCGGAGTTTGCCCGCATCAGCGCGCAAAATTTCGTACTTGACACAAAGAATTTGTGCCGGGTGCATGGAAAAACTGCGCAACCCCATTCCCAACAAAAGCCGAGTCATGGTGGGGTCACCCGCCATTTCGCCGCAGACACTCACCGGTTTGCCACAGGCACAGGCCTGTGCGATGGTGTTGGCCACCAGGCGCAAGACCGCAGGGTGCATGGGGTCATACAAATGCGCCACAGATTCATCAGCACGGTCAATGGCCAGTGTGTATTGAATCAAGTCATTGGTACCAATCGACAAAAAATCAAAGTATTTCAAAAATACGTTCAGCGTCAAGGCTGCTGCCGGAATTTCAATCATGGCACCGACCTTGACCACGCCATAGGCCATGCCCAAATTGTCCAACTGCACACGCGCATGGTCAATCAAAGCCATGGTTTGACGAATTTCGCTGGCATGAACCAGCATGGGAATCAGCAATTGCGTAGGGCCATGCGCTGCAGCTCGCAAAATGGCACGAATTTGGGTCAAAAACATGGCGGGGTCTGCCAGACTCCAGCGAATGGCACGCAAACCCAGCGCGGGATTCAGGTGGGTATCGTCACGCAACCTATCATCTACGGGCTTGTCAGCACCAATATCCACGGTACGAATGGTGACAGGCAGCCCTTGCATGCCTTCAATGGCACGCCGATACGCCAGATATTGTTCTTCCTCGTTGGGCACTTTTCCCAAGCGTCCCATGAACAGAAATTCACTGCGAAACAGGCCTACCCCCATCGCACCTGCATTGATAGCGTTCATGGCATCTTCAGGCACTTCAATATTGGCCAGCAATTCAATTTTTTGACCATCGAGCGTGATGGCTGCGTTGGGCAACAAGCGCAACAGTCGATCGCGATTGAGTTCACCCTGGCTTTGTTTGTATTTGTATTCGGCCAACAGGATGGGGGAGGGGTCCACCATCACCACGCCAGCATCGCCATCAATGATGACAATGTCATCCTGATGAACCAGTTGGCTGCAAAGCCGCAGACCTACCACAGCAGGAACATCAAGGCTGCGCGCCACAATGGCCGTGTGCGAAGTTTTGCCACCCACGTCGGTGACGAAACCTGCAAAAACGCTATTTTTGAATTGCAGCATGTCCGTAGGTGACAAGTCATGCGCCACCAAAATCAGTGACAGGGCATCAGCGTTGTTGCGAAAAAGGGGGTGACGCGAATGTTTTCGTCTGTCGTGTTTTGAAGCTGTCGCTAACGGCACAGGGGCACCGTGCATGGCACGCAGTACTTTTTCGGTGATTTGTTCCAAATCGGCCTTGCGTTCACGCAAATAGTCGTCTTCCATCTCATCAAACTGGCGCGCAATAACTTCAAACTGAGTGGTCAATGCCCACTCGGCGTTGTAAAGCCTGTCCGAGATCCAATACTTGACACCACGCTCCAGTTCCTCGTCTTGCAACAAAAGCAGATGCACATCAAGGAGGGCAGATAGCTCATGCGAGGTTTCTTTGGGTCCCTTATGACCCATACTGAGCTGCAAGCGGTGAATTTCATCGACCACAGCATTGCGACCCTCACGAACACGCATGACTTCAGAGCTCACCTGTGTGGGTTCAATGAAGTAATGCGCAACATCCGGACGACTAGACACCATGAGCACTGCCCGCCCTATGGCTATTCCCCTGGAAACCACCAACCCGTGAAGGGAGAAGGTCATGCGTTCTCTCCAAATTTATCAGCAATCAGCGCCAGCAAGGCATTCATGGCTTCTTGTTCCTGTTCGCCCTCAATGTCAATCTCAACCACAGAACCCATGCCTGCTGCGAGCATCATCACGCCCATGATGCTTTTGGCATTGACACGACGATCGCCCCGAGACATTGATATCTCACAGCGAAAACTGCCTGCCAATTTGGTCAGTTTGGAGGATGCACGCGCATGCAAGCCCAATTTATTGATGATGGTCGCTTTTGATTTGATCATGGTGTTGGTGGTGTTGGGGTGACATCAACCTGCGTAACACCCTGCGTACCACCTGCCATGGCACGATCAACCAGGATATCAAGAGGCTCGCTGCAGTAGGTGACTGCACGCAATAACATGGGTAAATTGACCCCTGCCACCAATTGGGAGTTCACACCGTCAACCAACTGTTGTGCCACATTGCAGGGTGTAGCGCCCAACACATCGGTGAGCACCAGAGTGTGCTGGGTGCGAAGCAAATTCATGCCGACTTTGGCTGACGACAAGATGTCTTCAAGGGGCATTTGGGGTTGGACATCCAAAACAGACAACACCTGCGCAGCATCAGGAAAAACATGCAGCACACACTGGCGCAACGCACTTGCGAGTGGGGCATGAGCAATGATGAAAATGCCGTTATTCATGGGTAGGAGTGAGTCACAGTCAAATGTGCGATTATGACTTTTTAGAGTGAAAGAACAGCCGCATCAAACAAACGCACCCAGGGTGAATTTGTTCTACAGCCAGTTCCGTCATTCCCGCGAAGGCGGGAATCCAGAAGAAACACAGGCAAATGGCCATGCAATAACAATCACTGGATTCCCGCCTTCGCGGGAATGACGCAGGTGTTGCATCATTTGGGGTGGATTGGAAAGCCATGACACTCACAGTGCATTTCAAGCGTACAGCAAGGATTGAATTCACCTTGCCAGGAACTATAAAAATAGTAGCTACCAACGCATACTGCATAAGGGCTAGAGCCTGATTTCTTATGTCAAAGATTCTGATCTCACAGTGTGTGAAAGCAGGATCAACTGATGTAATTGAAGAGCGACAGTTTTTGTACCTGGGCATAGCTTTGCAGCGCTGCCTGGTAGCCGGTTTGCTGAAGGTTGAAATCAGAAATGCCCTTGACCATGTCGAGGTCTTCAGCGCGGGATCGGTCAGTTTCAAGCTGTTCACTGCGTACCGTTTGATTGTTGGACATACGGTCAGCCCGATTGATCAGTTCTCCTGCCTGCCCACGCACAGCCAACACGTGCCCTATGCCAATGTCAATGTTTTGAAGTGCCTGGCCGACGGCCAAACTGGCATTGTGGGCGTTGGGTGCGTTGCCAATGTCATTGATGGCTGTATCGAGTACGCTAAACAAACTGGCGCTGGGGGTGATGCTGAGGGTGTCTGTCGCGCTTGGGGTCCCTGTGAGCGTCAGACTCAAGCCCCCAAACGTCACAGGAATGTTTTTGTCGGTGCTGGCGTAATCTGGCCCCGACAAGGTGACTGGCGCGTTAGGTGTGGTGCTGCCCTCCGGGGTTTCTGTGACGGTGTAGGTGGCCTTGCTGCTGCCTGCTACCGTGCCCGTTCCAATAACCATGTTGCTGATGGTGTAAGACGATCCGTTGATTTGACTGGCATCGGTCAGACTGACTGTGCTTGCGCCCAACTGTGTCAGTTTGTCGCCCATTTGAACGTTGTAGGCCGCATCGATGGACGGGTCAAACATAAAGGCGCTGTCGCCGTCCAGTGCATACGGAATGGCCACGTCAGTGCTGGCCGTTTGACCTGGCAAGCCTTTGAAAGTGTAGTCAGGGGCTGTCGCCTGGGGGCCAACAAAAGGGGTCAGTGCGCTTCCCAAAGCGCTAAACAGGGGCAATCCGTTCGTGTCTTTGGTGTTGGCCAGTGTATAAATATTGTCCCGCAGCCCCTGTAATTCATTCACAATGAACCGGCGCTCTGTGCCGCTGTTGACACCATCACCTGCATTGACCACCAGTTCACGAAAACGTTGCAGTGCATCTGTCACATCGCCCAAAGCGCTCTCGGCTGTGGCGATGGCATTGCGTTGGGAGTCCAGTGCGCGTTGATCAGCAGCAATGCGGCTGATTCGCATCTGGGCACGCTCGGCATTGGCCGCGTTGGCGGGGTCATCGCTGGGGCGCACTATTTTTTTACCTGCCGTTAAATTGGCTTGCGAATCCGATAATTTGGTTTGCCGTGTGGAAATATTGCGCAGGGCTGCATCGTAGGTATTGGCTGTTCCGGTTCGTTGAATGTAGGCAGACATTGGCGCGTTCCTTTACATGAGTTAGCGTGAGACGGATTGGATCAAGGTGTCGAAAATACCTTGTGCAACCTGGATGACTTTGGCAGATGCCTGATAAGCCTGCTGGTATTGAATCAGCTTGGCGGCCTCTTCGTCCAGATTGACGCCTGACACACTGGTACGGTCGGTCTCCAAAGTGGTGGCAATTTGACTGGAAACGTCCGATGTGTAATTGGCGCTTTGGGCGCGGATGCCAATGTGGGCCATCAATCCAGCGTAGCCATCGGTCAAGGCAGCGCCATCAAACATGGCTTGGTCACGCAGGTTGAGCATGGCTTGTGCATTACCGGTGTTGGAATTGCGGTATTCTGTGGCTTGAGCGCTGACGGTGAAAGTGTCACCGGCTCTTGGCGTTCCCTGCAACACCACAGACCATTCGATTAAAGGTGTCGTGGCTGGCGCTGTTCCTTCAATGCTCTGCCCCGTGGTATAGGTAAAACTACCTGCTACGTCGCTGCGCGTGTAAGTTCCCGTTCCTGTAAATGTCAGTTTGACAGGCACATTCACTGGTGGATTGGTGCGTGCTGTCAATTTTGAGAGCATCAGGCTGCCCGTGTTGCTGACGCCCATTTGCCCCATCACCGGACTGGCGACCGCCAACGCACGCGGTGTGGAAAACTCAGCTTTAATATCGCTGGCCGATGTGCTGAAAGGTTTGATTAAAAACCGGTCGCCCGCCTTGGCGGTGCCGCTGTCTTGTGTGAGCTTGAGACCATCCACCACCACAGAGCCATTGGCAAAATCAAAAGCTGTGATGACACCATCGGATCGACGCGTGATGTTGCCAGACGTTGCACCTGAAAAATTCACTTCATAATCTGAACCAGAAAATTGATTGACATCGTCAATCGCCAGCCCCAGCGTCGCTGTGCCCGTATTGATGCTGGCAGGGGAGGTGGGTTGAAAAATATTTTTAGCACCAAAGGCGGTGGGTGTCAATAAATTACCCCCCGGGTTGCCGTCCATGTCCAGCCCTAGCTTGTGCTGCTCATTCATGCTGGTGCTGATGGCTAGGGTAAAACGCCCCAAGAGGTTTCTTCCTTCGTTCAAGTCATTGTTTTGAAACTTAATCAGACCAGAAATTTCTCCACCTCCAAGGCTACCCTCTTCCATCACTTGGTCTTGACCATTTCGGCTGATGGCCAGTTTGCTTTTCATGGGGTCATTGAAGTCGTCCGACACCCGTTTCAAAAGCGACACCGATGTGCCCATCACCAGGGGCTGGCTACCCGCTACAAAAACGCCCAGCGTGCCATCTTTGTTCTCAATGGTGGTGGTTTGAATATAGCCATTCAGCTCACGAACCAGTTGATCGCGTTCGTCAAGCAAATCATTGGGCGTATGACCGCTGCCTGTTGCGCTGGAGATGCGCTGATTGATGGCAGCAATGGATTTGACGATGCTGTTGGCGGTGGTTATCTTTTGGTCAATTTCCTGATTCACCCTGGTTTGTAAATCGTCCAGGCTTTGTGAAGTCGTTCTCATGCGTGAGGCTGTTTCACTGACGCGGGTCAGGGCTACGGTTCTAGCCGTCTGGTCGGTCGGTGCACCGGCCACATCGGCAAAGGCATTGAGCATGTCGCTCACAGCGGCGCCTAAAGCACTGGTCCCTGCGGGGAAAATATCCTCAAGCATTCGCATTTTTTCAGCGCGTGCCGTGTCACCGGAACTCACAGAGCCGGCCAGTGCGGATTGGCGAGTCAGAAATTCGTTGTAATTGCGCGTGATGGTTTGAACATCAACCCCTTTGCCAATGTAGCCTACACCGCTGATTTGTCCCTCTGTCGTTTTCAAAACAGCCGACTGACGCGAATAGCCCGGCGTGTTCACGTTGGCAATGTTGTGCCCTGCGGTCTGCAAAATGGTCTGATTGGCCTGCAGAGCCCTGGAGGCGACGTTCAGAAGGCTGCTCATACGCTATGGGCGACCACTTGCGTGCGTTGTTGCAGACGTTGTGTGGCTTCAATGGCGCGACTTAACTTGTTGGCGTATTGCGGGTCAGTCGCATAACCCGCTTTGTGCAGGCTGGTGGCAAAAGCCATGGCAGAGCCGTTTTTCAAGTCAACCTTGGCGTAACGCGGCGATTGCGTGATCATGCGGGCGTAATCCCGAAACGCTTCATCATACGAGCCGTAGGCACGAAATTTGGCCACCTGCTTTTGGGCAACACCATTGACAAATTCGGTCGTGGTGACTTCGGCTACCTTGCCTTTCCAGCTCGATCCTGCCTTGATGCCAAACAGGTTAAACGATGATGCACCGCCGCGCAGTTTGATTTCATGCTGTCCCCAGCCTGTTTCAAGTCCCGCCTGACCCACCATGTAACTTGCCGGAATACCCGTTTCTTTTTCAATGCGGATGGCGGCATCGGTATGACGCTCTACAAAATTGCTTTGGTTGGATGTGGGCTTGGGGGTGTTGGCACGGTAAGCTGCGAGCGATGAACTTTTTTTCAGGACGGTCAAAGGCGGCTGGCTTGCTTTGGTATCGAGTGACTCAGGCTTGATGCCCATTTGCTGTGATAACTGGGCGGCAATCAAATCAGACAAGCCGCCGGGCTGGCCGGACATCTTGACGGCAAACTGTTGATCCAGCAGGTCACTCCCTAAGTCACTGCCCGGGTTGTCCATCAGACCGGACTTCATGGTGGCCTCGCGCATGCTTTTGATGAGTTCGCGCATGAAGAGCGATTCAAATTGCTTGGCCGTTTCCTTGATGGCCGCAGGGCTGCTTTGCCCTGCTTGCAGTTTAAGCGAGTTGAGCGAATTGGCATCGGCAGCCAGCGAATTCGAGGCCGTGCTGATTTGACCCAGGCTCATCAGATCACCTCCAGTTCAGCGTTGAGTGCGCCTGCGGCCTTGATGGCTTGCAAAATGGCCAGCATATCCTGCGGAGTGGCGCCCAGTGAATTCAAGGCACGCACGACATCAGAGAGCTGTGGTGCTGCGGGGAGTTCAATCAACATGCCTGGTTCGTTCCTGATTTGAATGTTGGATTTTTCAGTCACTGTGGTTTGACCGCCAGACATGGCATTGGGCTGACTGACGCTGGGTGTGCTGGTGATGCTGATGGACAAATTGCCGTGGGCAATGGCCACAGGCCCAAGCGTGACCGCCTGGTTCAATGCAATCGAGCCTGTGCGTGAATTGATGACCACCTTGGCCGAGGGCACTGAAGATGTGAGCGGCAACTCTTCAAGCTCGGCCATAAAGCTCACCCGCTCATCAGGTGTCATGGGGGCTTTCACTCGGATGGTGCGACCATCGAGTGCCTGTGCAGAACCGGCGCCAAACCGTTTGTTGATGGCCTGTGCTACATGCTGTGCGGTTTGAAAGTCGGTGGCCTGCAATCCCAAAATCAAACTGTTGCCTTCTTGAAGTGGTGTAGCCACACTGCGTTCCACCTGGCCCCCGCCAGGAATGCGACCCGCGCTCAAATGATTGATCTGAACCTTGCTGCCCCCTGCAGCAGCGCCAGCACCTGCGACGACCAGACTGCCCTGTGCCATCGCATAAATTTCACCATCGACACCTTTTAATGGCGTGGAAATCAACATGCCCCCTTTAAGCGACTTGGAGTTGCCCACCGACGACACGCTGACATCGATCGCTTGGCCTGGGCGGGCAAAAGCGGGCAGTTGAGCCGTCACCAAAACGGCTGCTACGTTTTTAAGCTGAAGTTGCGAGGCTGAAGCAGAAGGGAGTGTGATACCGAGCTGTTGCAAATAATTGGTCATGCCCTGCGAGGTATAGGGCATCTGCGTGGTTTGGTCACCTGTGCCGTCCAATCCCACCACCAGGCCAAAGCCGGTTAACTGGTTGGTTCGCACCCCTTCAACGGCGGCGACTTCCTTGATGCGCAGAGCATAGGCAGAGGTGGGCAGAATGAAGGCGCAAGAAAAAGTGAGTAGCGCAAAACACCAGGTGGTGAAAAAGTGGTATGAAAAACAGTTGGTTTTGTCGTGCATGATTGGTGACCCCTCGGCACGATTTTGAGCAACTTTAGAACGGTAGAACGTTAAAAAAGAACCGTGTTAACCAACCAACTGTTTGCGCTTCAGCCTGTGCGCCGCGTCCTTTGGACTCCATGCGGGCGTTGGCCACCTGGGTGGAGTTGATCAAATTGCCGGGTTGAATCAAACGAGGGTCGATGATGCCGGAAAAGCGCATCACATCTACATTCTGGTTCACGCCAATTTGCTTGTCACCTGCGACGGCCAAATGACCATTGGGCAAGACATCGACCACGGTGGCGGTGATGGTGCCATAGAACGTGTTGGCGCTTTCAGTGCCGCCCTTGCCAGAAAAATCGTGAGCCGAATCCGTGCCTGTTTTCATGTTGACCATATCTTGGGGCGAAACCATCGGCAAGGCCGTTACGCCGATCGAACCCGATGTGGTTCGGTTGGCTGTGGATTTGGACACCTGGCTGGCAGTCACTTTTTCAATAATCTGAATGGTGATGCTGTCTCCAATCGTCCGTGCGCGAGGGTCTTCAAAAGACGGGCGGTACGATGCTTTTTGAAACAAACTGCCGCTGGTGTTATTGACCGATTGCAGCGATGCAATGGGCTTGTCAGGTGTGTCGCGTGGAAAATCGACCACCGCCGGTTTGGGCATGGAACTGCAGGCGACCAGACAAAAGGCGGTGGCTGTCAGGGTATTTAAGCGTATTAAGCGTAGCAGCATCGCCAGGCTAAACGGTGGATGTGTGCGTTTCATGATGGCCCTCCATCAAAGCTGAGCGAGCTTTTGCAGCATCTGATCCGAGGTCTGGATGGCTTTGGAGTTCATTTCGTAAGCGCGCTGGGTCTGAATCATGGTGACGAGTTCTTGCACCACATTGACGTTGGACGTTTCAACAAACCCTTGCATCAAGGCACCCATGCCGTCAGCACCGGGTGTGCCGGCGTTGGGTTGTCCTGAGGCGGCACTTTCTGCAAACAAATTTTGCCCCAAAGGCGACAAACCTGCCGGATTGATAAAACGCGCCAGGGCAATGGTGCCAATGCCTTGCGGTGTTGGCGTGCCGGGGATGGTGGCTGTGACCGTACCATCGCCTGCAATGGTGACGCTGGTGGCATTGGCGGGCACAGTCACCCCATTGGCCACCGACAGCCCCGTTGACGTGACCAGGGCACCGGCGGAATTGACCTGAAAAGCGCCGTCCCGGGTGTAGCTGGTGGTGCCGTCAGGCATGGTGATTTGAAAAAAGCCGTCACCTTGAATGGCCACATCGAGCTTGTTGCTGGTTTGCTGCAAGTTGCCCTGTGCAAAAGAGCGGCTGGTGGCCACCGTCCGAACGCCCAAGCCAATTTGCAAACCGGTAGGAAGTTGGGATTGTTCCGTGCTGCTCGCCCCCACCTGACGCAAATTCTGGTACATCAGGTCTTCAAACACGGCTGTAGAGCGCTTGAATCCGTTGGTTGAAACGTTGGCCAGGTTGTTGGAAATGACATCCAACTGCATTTGCTGGGCTTCCATGCCCGTTTTGGAAATCCAGAGAGAGTTGATCATGATCTCAATCCTAAAAAATATTAACCTTGCATACCCAATAACTGGGCTGCCGAGCGGTCATCGGCTTCGGCGGTTTGCATCAGCTTGGTTTGTGAATCAAACTGACGGGCAGCCTGAATCATGCTTACCATGGTCTCGATTGCATTGACGTTCGATCCTTCAATCTCGCCGAGTTGCAGTCTGGCGTTGTTGTCATTTTGCATAGGGTCGCCAGAGGTTGTTCTAAACAGGCCATCGTCCCCACGTTTCAGAGGGTCTTCGGCGGTGGGTGTTGCCACCTTGATGCGCCCAACGCCGGTGCTGGGTTGTTTGCCCACCTTGGCGGTCAAAATGCCATCGACACCAAGTGTGACTTCAGCGCCGACAGGAACGGTAATGGGCGCACCGCCATCGCTCAAGACGGTCAAGCCCGTGTTGGTCATCAAGGTGCCATCGACCGAAACTTCAAACGAACCATTGCGCGTGTAGGCCTCTGTGCCATCCAATCCCTGCACACCAAACCAGGAATTACCGACGGCCATGGCATCCATCGCCCTGCCCGTGTGCTGGGGTGTGCCAGGAATGTCCAGAAAACCAGGGGTTGCCTCCAAAGCCATCACCCGCGTGGTGCTGCCGTCGCCTCGAACAGGCACAGCGCGGTAAGTCGATAACTCGGCGCGAAAACCATTGGTCGAGACATTGGCGAGATTGTTGGCCAAAACGGCTTGCCGGTAGGCGGCCGCGTTGGCACCGGTCATGGCGGTGTAGATCAGGCGATCCATGGTGTGCTTTTGTCAGACATTGATGCGTTTTGCATCAACGCAAGTTGACCAGTGTGGACATCACCTGATCTTGTGTCTTGATGGTTTGCGCATTGGCCTGGTAAGCACGTTGTGCTGTCATCATATTGACCAGCTCTGTAGTTAGATCAACGTTGGAGTCTTCCAGTGCGCCTGATCGCAACGCACCAAACTTGCCTGTGCCAGGTGAGCCTTGCACTGCTTCACCGGATGCCAGTGTGGCTGACCAGGCATTGCCGCCCAAGGGCATCAGTCCCTGCGTATTGCGAAAGTCAGCCAGTACCAGTTTGCCCTTGGATTGTGTTTGACCGTTGGAATAGCGTGCGCTGATCACGCCATCGTCGCCAATGCTCATGCCCGTAAGATCGCCAGCGGTATAACCGTCTTGTGTTAAATCGGAGACGGCAAATGACGTGCCGTACTGGGTGGCCTTGCTGACGTCGAGTTTCACATCGAATTTGCCATTCGTTCCTACAGCGGGATTGGGCGATGTCAGGGTGAGCGTGTTGGTACCGGTTGGAGAGGTTAGCTTTCCATTGGCATCAAAAACCATTTGAAATTGTGCACCTGTTGGATTTAACGGGGTGGCTGGAGGAAGTACACCAGCAGCAGGAGACAAGCCAGTTACGGTGTAGGTGGGTAGCCGTGCCAGCGTTCCCAGCGCGTAAGTGGGCAGCGTTGTTCCGTTGGCCGTGTTGGCCGCATCGTTGGTCACATCCAGTGCATCGTTGGTCTTGTTGAGTGCCGTGTTTTTGATGTCTGATTCATAATTTGCAACGTTGGTCGCGCTGATGGATGCATTTGCTGTGAGTGCTGCTGTACCTGCCGCCAAAGTTGCATTGTCATAAACGTCCCAGGTATCCACCAGAACCCCATTGGCCTGACTTGGTCCCGTCTTGACAAAATTCAAAGTGACAGGCACTTCTACACCCTGCGAATCGTAAGCCACCAATGAAGTGCCATAAGTTGTAATAGGTGTAGGTGGCGTGACATCCGCGGCTGCCTTGGCGCGGGCATCCAGATTAAATGCGGCATTGATCTGCGTGGTCTGGCTGGCTCCAATGGGGGAATTGGTGGGCAACTGCAATTTTTCTAAAGTTGAACTGGTTGCCTTGCCCGTAGCATCGGTTGGATACCCCATCACGTTGGCATTCCCGTTGGTTTTGAGAAAACCGTCCTTGTCGAGCTTGAAAGAGCCATCGCGTGTGTAGGCTAATGTGTCGTCAGGTTGTTTCAGTTGAAAAAAGCCGCCGCCGTTGATTGCCACATCCAGATTATTTCCAGTGGTAGTGATGCTGCCTTGGCTGAACTGCTGTGATACCGCTGCGACCATCACACCCAGCCCCGCATTCACCGATTTGGCTGCGCCCAGCGAGGCTGCAACCAAGTCACTAAATTCTGTGCGAGAGGCTTTCATGCCTGTGGTGTTGGCGTTGGCAATGTTATTGCCAATCACATCGAGGCTGCGGCTGGAGGCATTTAGCCCTGAGAGTCCGGTTTGAAATGACATGATGATTTCCTTGGGTAAAGGTAATTAAAGTAAGTAGTGAAACAATTTAAAGAATGGCTTTGACGCTGCTGTAGGCTACGGCAGCCCTGTTTTGAAGCTGAACATTCATGCTGCCGTTCTCGCTGCCCACAGACATCACTTTGGCTTGTGTCAGGGCAGTGTTCTCAATGGGTTTGCCGCCCAGTGTGGCAGTCACCTTGAAACTCACATCGCCTGTGCCCTGGTAACTGGAGGCATCCCAATCAAAATTGTGGCGACCTGCATCCAGAGCACCAAGGTTCAGCGTATCAACAATCTGCCCCCCCGAAGTCACGATATCCACCTTCACGCTTTCTGCTTTTGCCGCTAAATCAATAGCGCCACTTGCAATGCCATCCTGGGCTGTCAGGGTATTTCCCTCAATCAGCACATCGTGCCCCACCATGGAAGAACCCTGCAACACCTGCATGGCGGTGAATTGTTCTGCCATGCTTTTGAGCGTGTCATTGACCTGCTGAATGCCTGTGACCGTGTTGATTTGCGCCATCTGACTGGTCATTTGCGCGTTGTCCATGGGGTTCATGGGGTCTTGGTTGTTCAGTTGGGCGACGAGCAGTTTCAAAAACCTGTCTTGCGCGGCATTCATGTCAGCCGAACCTGTACTTGATGTCGTCCCTCTGGCTGATGTGGTCGCGCTGGTGTTGGAAACTGTGGATGATGTGGTGGCAGTCAGCATGGTGAACCCTTCTGGAAAAATTTATTGCCCCATCTGCAAAGTCTTGAGCAGCAGGGTTTTGGCCGTATTCATCACTTCAATGTTGTTTTGGTATGAGCGTGACGCAGAAATCATGTCAACCATTTGTTCTACCGGATTGACGTTGGAATAGTTCACATAACCTTGTGCATCTGCTGACGGATGATTGGGGTTATGCACGCGTTTGAACGGTGCATTGCTCTCGGTAATGTTGGTGACTTTGACACCTGCTGTAGCCTGTGAGTCCATAGGAAAAGTTTGAAACACCACTTGACGGCTTTTGTAACCCTGACCATCCGGCCCGGCCACCGCATCGGCGTTGGCTAAGTTGCTGGCCACCACGTTCAGACGCTGTGACTGGGCGCTGATGGCGCTCCCTGATACATTGAAAATTGAAAACATCGACATGGGGTGACTCCTGCTGCCGTATCCTTACTGACCCTGAATGGCACTCAAAATGGTTTTGGCGCCGCCATTGATAAATCGCAAGGTGGCTTCATAATGAACCGAGTTATCTACAAAACTGGCACGCTCACGATCCATATCTACACTGTTGTTATCGACACTGGGCTGACTTTGCAGTGCATAGTTCAAAGCCGACGGGCTGTCGAGTTCGCTGTTGTCGATGCCTGGCAATGCCAAGTGATTGGGCTGACTTTGCAACTCTGGCGTTTTGGCCTCTGTCATGTTTAAACGCAGGCCAGGGCCTGATAACTCGCTGTGGCTTAAATGGGCTAATTGAGACAAAGCCTCTTTGAAATTGACTTCTCGCCCTACATAACCTGGCGTATCTGCATTGGCAATGTTGCTGGCAATGATGCGCTGACGCTCTGCGCGCAGCACCAAGGCTCTGCCGTGAAGATCGATTCCGCTGGTCAAATTGGCAAACATGTCACACCTTTCGGGTTTTACTGTCCACCCTCTGCAATGCGTGAAGGCTGGATCGGGTTCTGACGGATTATGAAAAAACTTGAGTAGTTTCTAAATCAAAAATAAGGGCATCAATCGCGCTTATTTGTACCTTTTCACATGAACCGTTTTGCATATAGTGTCAGCACTTGGAGAAACGTTATGAGGTTCACTGTCTTGAGATGTGTATTGATGTTGATGTGTTGGACGTCTGCCGCCCTGGTGCAGGCGCAGTTGGCGCTGCCAACAGATGTTCAGGCGAGCGCCCGTGCATGGCTTGACAACACGTTGGCTCAAAGTGCAGCGCCCAACTTGCGCATAGAGGTCTCGGTCGGCACGCTTGACCCCCGTTTGCGGCTGTCACCCTGCGCTCAAGTAGAGCCTTATACCCCCGTGGGGACCAAACTGTGGGGCAAAACACGCCTTGGCTTGCGTTGTGTGCAAGGCAGTACAAAATGGAATGTCTTTTTGCCCATCACCGTCAAAGCGTTTGGCCCTGCCTGGGTGATCAAGGGCCAAGTGCCATCAGGTGCTGTGCTGACGGTTGCTGATGCCATGACCTCTGAAGTCGATTGGGCGGATCAGAACAGCCCAGTCATTGCCGACCCATCCCACTGGATAGGTCAAACAGCGACACGTTCACTGAGTACAGGGCAGGTACTTCGCCAAGACATGGTCAAGCCTTCTCAGGTTTTTCAGGCGGGTGCGCAGGTGCGCGTTGTGGCGCACGGTGTGGGGTATGAAATTGCCACCAGCGCACAGGCCATATCTGCGGGAGTGGTAGGGCAGGCGGCGCGTGTGCGCATGAACAATGGCAACATCATGTTTGGCACAGTGCAGCCCGATCAAACAGTGAGCATGACGCTATGACTGATGCAGTGATGGACGTGATGGACAGAAAAAAATTTAAGTCAGATGTGATTTTGCCGATGACAATACTTAGAAACCACATTGATCGTGGTCTTGGAGGTCATCATGAAAATCACATCAGCCCCAGATACTTCGTTTGCTGTCAGCAGCAACGCCGTTTCATCGGCCGCCAAAAGCGGCCCCAATGCCACTGTACTTGCCCAGACATCGGCGTCAAAAAGCACGCAGTCGGCAGGTGTTGCTGTGTCTGTCTCCGCCATGGCTCGTTCGCTGGAAGCAGGTTCGGGCAACGAAGCCGCGGATGTCGATACAGACAAAGTGGCAGCCATCATGAAACAAATTGACGATGGCACTTACAAGGTCAATCCAGAAGCCATTGCCGATGCCATGCTGTCTGATGCACGGAGCATGGTTCAACGGTAACTCGGTTTGGTTTTTTCGGATTTTTAAGGAAAACCATGAGTCGTGACGTTTTGCAATCCAATCTGGATCAGATCGAACTTGCCCTGCAACAGGTGTCTGAAGCCATGCTGCACAATCAATCGCAGCCAATGATGTCTGCATCGGCAGATGTACAGCGGTTGAGCGTTGAGCTGGCAGAACTCATGCGTC
Source organism: uncultured beta proteobacterium (assembly GCA_903920405.1). GTDB lineage: Bacteria > Pseudomonadota > Gammaproteobacteria > Burkholderiales > Burkholderiaceae_C > Rhodoferax. The sequence continues at coordinate 1,597 of CAIXMC010000223.1, read as the reverse complement.
GTTTTCCTCCGTCGTCCAACAAGCTGGCAAAGGCACGCCTGTTGAGTTTGGCCGCCATGATGAGTTCGACTCGTGGTGCTTTGATTCGTCAAGGTGTGATGGCAGAGCGCGCTTTGGCCACCCTGATGCCTGCAGTCCAGGCCACCACTTACCAATCAGCTTCAACCAGTCGCCAGCCTTATGGTAGTTATGGCAGTGCTGGCCGTCAGAGCGGTGCATTCAGGGCGTTTGTGGCCTGACATCCGGACATATTCTTACTTGCTGTCTGTGGGACGCCCTGATTTCAGGGCGGGCACATTGCCAAGTGCTGTTTTGAAAGCTGCATCGCTCATGGCTGCAATGACTTTGATGCCTGCACGCAACAACTCTCCTTTCTTGACAGACGTTCCCAACTTGATAGCACGCAGTTTAAGACTGTCAATCACCACATACTCGTCTTTGGGCATGGTAAAACTATCGCGCACGATCTTGCTTTTTTTGATTTTTCCAGATTCAGAAATGACAGTGGTCGGCGTGGGGGCGGCAACAGGCTGCACCTTGGTGGTTGGGAGTATATTTTTAACTCCCAGTCTGGCAGATTCTGACCCTGAAAATTCTGGTGGTTGACGGCCTGTTGTATTGGCGACAGGAGGGGTGACAGAGGCTGCTGGGGCAGGCGGTGCGGTGTTGGTTTTGCGTGCCATGGTTGTTCCTTGAGTTTAAGATTTAAAACAGTATATATTATTTATCACTTTTAACTTTACAGAAAATTTTGTGTCATTCAGGTAGCCCTATCGACGGACAATACACCAATACCCAAATACACTATGGAACACGTTCCAACCCCCCTGAAGTTCTCATGTTATTTCACCCTTTTTCTACTGAAATACGTCGTTTCTTTTGCTCGGTTTATGCCAAAGCCCAATCAGGACAGGCGATGGATGCTATTGAAACCATTGCAAATCTCTGGATGGATGAACATCCTGAGTACCACGACGAGTTATCCGATGTGACAGCAGCACTCAAAGTCCTGGAGTCAGCGGAAGATGGCCTGGATGACGCTTTTTTGCATTTGACCCTGCATCTGTCCATCAGCGAGCAATGCGCCATGGATCAACCACGAGGCATTCGCCAAGCGGTCGATTTGCTCTCTTATCGGCGTGACTCTTTGCATGCTGCACACCATGAAGTCATGGGATGCCTCAAACAAACGTTGTTGGCAAGCCAGAAAACGGGGCATATACCCGACGAGACTACTTATTTGGCGTGCGTACAACGTCACAGCATGCGTGAAAGGTCTTTCTTTCACATGGATTGATCACTGTTCATAAAAAGCTATTCAAAGCTATTCACGATTTATCCGCACTTGGTTGACGTGCTTTCGCACCAAACTCAAGCCTATTGACGCTCAGTTGCGCCGGAGAACGTGCCAGCAGGATTCGACGCACTTCCTTATAGGGAGTGAAACGAGAAATCTCGTTGTCGCCTAGCCTTGCTAACACATTCAAAGCAGCGTTGTGGTCGGCCTGGAGAACATCCCCGTTTTCACGGTAAAACTTATCGCCAACGCGCTTGCCTTGCAGCAAGCCGGTAGTCGAGTCCATTTGCGATGTATAGG
>CAIXMC010000222.1 GCA_903920405.1 uncultured beta proteobacterium | reverse complement strand
CGATAAAAGCGGCTATTCACTACGCCGACATTCGCTCTGATCTCAAAATGAAGGGGCAGCAGCTTGGCGCTAAGGATGTGGTCAGTAATAAGTTCCCCCATTTGGCCGTCAGAGTTGGGATTCAATGCTAGGCGCAAATCGCGCGGTGTGGCCATGCCACATAAGCGATTTGTAACGACGCAGTGCGCCCAAATCTGACGAGCCAAATGGGGAACTTATTACTGACCACATCCTAAGACTTGTTGATTGCAGCACACGCCAGATGCAGGGGTGCTGTCATCGTGACGAACAACGTCAAGGATTTTGGTCGGGTCAACGGTCTGACGTTGGAAAACTGGATGGATCCGACATGAATGCAACGCAGTGCGTCAAAACCCGATGCGGATATGTGCTGCAATGACGGGTGCGTTTTAAAGTGAAGTGGCTTTGCTTGGGCTTGCGACATCCAAATCCACCCTAACCCCAATGGCACTTTAAGGAATCAATCCATTGAAAACATAGTATTAGCCATTATAGATACAGTTGAACGGTGTCCAACTCTCGCAGCTACAGTCGATGGGTGGAATAATTTTTTACAGAAGACATGGATTCTGACTGTGAATAATCCAGAAAGTGAAACTCATACATCTCGGATGTGGTTAAAAGGTGATTACAGTGTTCAGATTCATACTTACGTTTGTTGTATTGGTGATGCAATGCTATGTCTTCTGGCGTGCATCATCAGTTCCAAGCATCTATCGGCTCGTTTCAGGGCGTAGTCTATTTGTGTTGGGACTTGTCATTATTGCGTTTTTTATCCTAAGTCGCTCTTTGAGTCCGTTGCATCTGGATGGACTGGCAAGGCCAGCGGAACTGTGGAGTATGACCTGGCTGGCTACCCTCTTCCTGATGACAGCTTTGTTGCTTGTCGTGGAAATTGCTACCGGTTTCGGGCTTTTTCTAAAACGCTATCAAGCTCTACTTCGTGGTCTTGCATTAATTTTAGGTGTTTTATTTTCATTACTAGCCGTCATTCAAGGTCAACGTCAGCCTGTCGTTCAGAGTTACAACGTTTATATAAAAAAGCTCCCTCAAAACTTGGATGGCACGGTTATCGTCGCATTATCAGATTTGCATCTTGGAATTATCCAGGATGATGAATGGCTATCAGCTTGTGTAAAACTGGTGCAAGCTGAACGACCTGATGTTATTTTGTTACTCGGTGACATATTCGATGGTCACGGAATTTTATTAAAGGAATTGTTCTCTGGTTTGCAACGTCTGTCAGCTCCATTGGGTGTTTGGGGTGTTTTGGGAAACCATGATTTTTATGGCAACCTGAATGTTCAGACGGTATTATTTGATCAGATAGGTATCCATCTTCTGCGCAATACTTGGGTCAATCTTTCCCCAGGATTGGTGCTCGCGGGTATTGACTACAAATCTACAACTCAAAATACTGAAGCATTCATGAATTCAGCACTTAATCAACGTCCTATGGGCGCTACAGTCCTTGTATCGCATGCACCCTTGGCAGAGAAATTTGCATCAAGCAAAGGCGTTGATCTCATGCTGTCCGGACACACGCACGGCGGTCAAATATGGCCGTTTGGCTATCTTGTCCAACTGAAGTTTCCAATGTTGTCAGGTCAGTATGATGTTATGGGTATGACCGCCATCGTTTCCCGTGGCGTAGGCACGTGGGGGCCTCGAATGCGCCTATGGCAACGGTCAGAAATTTTGCGCATGACACTTCACACGCAATCGGAGAGCGCCATTCCGTAATCTTCTCACTTATTACACTATGCAGTGATACCCGTTTTTAGGCTTCCCACTTAGGATATGGTCAATATCAGTTGAATGGGATTTGAGGAAATTCATATGAGAAGACGGTAGATGAATCGGTACTACCGCAGCAGAACGTCTGTTTGGCCCTCCGTTTCCTGATGTCTTTGAATGGCTAATCAGTCCAATGGGTGATCTTCCCCTGCCAAGAAAACCACGTGAGCTAATCAAACGTAACCCATTGATATTGCAATTCATCCCGCCTTAAGTGGGAAGCCTACAGGTCGAAAAATTGCTATAGCTATAATTGTCTTAATTTTTCAGCCGGTGTAGCTCAGTCGGTAGAGCAGCTCATTCGTAATGAGAAGGTCGGGTGTTCGATTCATCTCTCCGGCACCATCTAAAACAACAACTTAGCCCAGATTAACACTCTGGGCTTTTTTGTTTTTGGAGTGTTTACAGACTTTTTACAGACTGCGGTACATGTTTTTGTACCGTGGAATCGGCTTGTTGGTTGTTGTGTCGCGTCGCTCAATGCACTGTCAGCCAGCATTTGCGAGCCGAATATTGAAGTTTTTCCCATAACTCGCCAAAGGCTATTTGTGGTTTAGAGCCAGCGGATAAATCTCCTCCATCCCCACTGCCCAGCGTCCATCACCCAAAGCCTGTCGCAACGCAACTACACAGTGACACAGCAATACGTTCAAATTCAGGTAATCAAATCATCGCGAGACCAGACCCGCAATGACGCATGGCCGATCTTCACGTCATGCACGCCCATCAAAGGCTGTTTGCCAATCACCCGAATACCATCGACCCAGCTCCCAACCGTGCTATGCAAATCGTGCAGCCAGACTTCGTTGCCCATGTTCACAATGACAGCGTGACGCCGACTGGCAGACGGGGCGTCTATCTGCAAACTATTCTTTGATAGCTTGCCAATGGAAATCAGTTTGTCACTGAACGCCGCTGTGTTGCCACGGTATTCAATCACCACTTTGTTTGTGGGTTTGAGGGCGGAGGGTAAACCGAAATGGCTTGGCGATCCACACGCACCGGCACACTTTTGGCACGCAGCGCTGCACCCATGTCGGCGGCAGTTTGAAAACGCAACTCGGCCACAGGATGAATCGCCTTGAGTGCAATTTCAATCAGCCATGTTGGTTCGTTCAAACCTGAAGGCAGTCTGCGTTGGCGCTTGGCTGCCTTCAGCTCATCGCCTGTCAATGAATCCCACGGGTGTCCACGGTACAAAAGTTCAAGCAAGGTCACACCCAAAGCGTAAATATCTTCGCGTGCATCGTCTCTGCGGGCAACCCCTGAACCTTTGTCGGGCGAGCAGTAGATCACTGTGCCACCGGTCGTGTTCACAATCCCAAAGTCGGCAATCACCGCCTTGCCATCACGCAGCAAAATATTGGAAGGCTTGATGTACGTGGTGTACCAATTGGCGTGCATGAACGGCTGTGAGTGTGTCGCACAGTTGAAGCACCCAGTCCGCCACTTGATTGACCCAGCCCACGCTATCGTCAGTCTGTTTGTCGTGCAGCCGTCGCGAGAGGCTTCCACCCGCGCAATACGCCATGACCAAAGCCAGTTGATTTTGATGTCTGAAATGGTGATGGAAAGTGACGATGCCTGGCAGGTTCAGATGGGACAGCGCACGCATTTCAACCAAAAATGCCACGTCATTTTCCGCACTGGACGCCATCAGAAATTTGATGGCAACATGGCGTTCCCCCAGTACCGTATCTTGTGCCAGCCACACTTCGCCAAACCCACCCTTGCCCAAGGTGCGCAGCAGGCGGTATTTCTGGTCAAGATGCTGACCGGTTGTCAAAGTCATTGCAGCTCGCGGGGAAGTCGTTGGATGTCACTGATGTTGACGTCAAGCCTTCATCATCATGGCCGGCAATTTGGTTTTCCAATCGGTCATCAAAACCATGTCGCAAGCGATGCTTGTTCCATCCTCTACAACCAGTTCAAATTCGCCCACATGGGAGACTTTTTCCACGGCAAAGGCTTCGGTCATCAATTGCATAACAGATTGCTTGTAGCTTGTGTCCAGATTACCGGCAAGGTGTTCACCTTTCATTTCAAGCACCACCAGTTTGCTGTCAGTCTCGCCGTGTTGCACAGCAAAGATAAAGTCAGGGTAGATTTTTTCCCGTCGCCAGCCTTGCAGCGCGTAATGAGATCGGGCGACATTGCGGTGCCACCACGTCAGGGCAGCTTCACCGTCCAAATAGACCGCAATTTCCCGCTCGTCCTGACTTGAGAGGTCACCCTTGAAGATGGGGGTGAACAGGCTTTTGCGCAAGGCTTCACCATCTTTACCGACCAATCTTTCGGCATTCTCTGGCTCAAAGGTTTCGGCTACAGGCGGCATCTTCCAGTTTCGGCCATCCGTTCGCAGACGAAACTGAATCCGCCCTGCGGCCACCTCAGAGCGAAACAGTGCCTCGGCCATAGCATTACGCTGCTCTTCCAGCCATTTACGAAATTCCTCGACGATCAAGCCGGACATCTCGCCCAACATACCGTCAGTCAAACCTTTGGCTTTAAGACCGGTCATCAAGTGACCAACCATCTCACGCGACCACCACGGATTGGGCACCATGTCCGAGACCATCCGCACCGCATAGACAGGATCGAAAACCAACTTTTCCATAGTGCCCCCTGCCACTTCAGAAACAATCCTCTCATTCCCCGTATCTTTCATGAGAATGCGCCGCATCTGATGTTCAGCCAGGGTCACGTTGTTGGGTATCTTCTCCACCAGTGATGCCACATCCAGGCCGCGCCATTCAAGGGCAACCAAAATATCTTGTTCGTAATCAAAATCCCTCAGCACACCATCGGCCAGCCTTAACAAACGTGGCAAATAGATGTCGGTTTTGGCAAACTTTTCACGGCGATGAACGGTGCGGCTGCCCTGACCTTTGTTGGTGTCCCCCACGCGGATTTCCTTGACCAGATCGCCCATACCATCTTCCTCCAGACCACGTTTGATGGCCGCCACAACGTCGGATGTGTTGGCGTGATGGGTAATCACATAAGACTCGTCCAGGAGCGCAACATCAGTTTTTTGTGCCTGGGGCTGCCGCAGTGTGCGCCCCACCAACTGGGTCATCGCAGCAAGATTTGAGTTGACGGCCAATGCGCACAGCACGTAGGCAAACGGGCAGTCCCAACCCTCTTGCAAGGCTGATTTTGTGATGATGACACGAATCCGATTGGTCGTGGCCAACAAATCCAGATTCACCGTTTCCGCCAAGTCATTGGTGTCTGCCGTCTTGATGGCAATTTCAGCCTCGTCCAAGCCACCCACAGCAGTCAGCCAGTTTTTAACATCCAGTGCATGAACATGGAGGCCATCTTGTTGGTCACGACCAGTTCGCTCCACCTGAACCAGCAAAATAGGGCGAATGTAGCGGCCTGATTCGCCATGAAAGTGGCGAGCAGCATGATCAAGCAGGTTGATTCGATGTACCGCAACGGCCAGTGTCTGCCGCCAATCACTGCCTTCCCGTGGGTCAAGGTTCAAAGGCATTTTGATCATGCCCTCACGGTCAAGGTCAGTCCCCTTCACTTCCACCAGCACATTGGCATAACGAGCCGGTTTGGGATTCTTGCCGCCGGTTGCTGCAAAATCCTTGGGTGTGGCCGTTAACTCAAGCACAAAGCACGGATTAAAGCCATACAGTGTGGACAAGGCCAGGGCAGAAATAGCCTTATGCCCCTCGTCCATCACCACCACGGGGCGAATCAGTCGCAGTGCGTTGCCCAGGGAATCCTTGATCATGCGCCAAGGGTAGGCCGAACCAGCCAAGTCGTACACGTCAAGATTGGGGGTATTTTTCAGGGCGATGGCGTGGGCTTCCTGATCGCCCTCAGGCGGAAAAAAACCTTGCACATCACCCCTGTCCTGGAACATCTTTAAGGTGTCCTGATTCTCTCGGTTGGAGGATTGAAGCATCAGCAGCATGACGCACAAGTGTGACTCCACCATGCGGGCATCCAGATGATCGCTCTTTTCCAGCAACAACACGGTATTGCCGGACATCACATCGAGCATTTGACGGTACGGGTGTTGGCGGTTCATCAGGTGGCGTTTGGTCTGGGCAAAAATAGCCTCATTGGGAACAATCCACAGTACAAACCCTCTTTGGCGCCCCAGAAAACGCCCAAAAATTCTGGACAGTGCAGACACCGCCAAATAAGTTTTGCCACCACCGGTAGGAACTTTGAAAACAATGTCGGGTACCGTGCGCCCGGTGCCGTCCAGACGGGCAGAATAGGGAATGCCTGAACGAGAATCGGGCAGTTTGCCCAGAGCTTTCAGTGCATTCCAGGTTTTCAGGGCAAAGTCAGGAACTGCCCTGATCAACTCAGCATCGGTTTCTGCTGCATTGGCCTTGGTGATTTTGTCAGCCAATTTTTTCTGGTTTGCCAGTTCAGCCAGATATTCATCCAGGCGATTGAGCACACGGTTTTGATAGTCAAGTTCACGCAAAGACATATCAACCCCTTTCCATGCGGTACAAAACCCACGGCAGCGGTGCATACTCAACCGGCAGGTTTTCTGCTTCCAAAATCCCTTGTGAAACAAATTTGGCAGGCGCAAACACCAGATGTTTCTTTCCAGATTTGGCCGCTGCCAGCGAACGGGCGCGTGACAGTGTCAGCGCAGCCTCACGGGAGGTCAGAAAGTTCAGTTCAGGACGATAAATCAACCAGACATGGAACACTGTCGATTCGCCAAGATAGCCACAACCTGCGATTTCTTCGGGCACATCAACCACTGGCCTGGCCTCGCTGGTTGCCGTATGAAACAGCCAATTTCCAAAAGCCTCAAAGCTGGGCAGGAATTGCCCGGTCAGCAAGTTGTCCATATCGATGGCTTCGCCCAGCGTGCAATAGGTAAAACTGCCGCCCAGCCCTTCGGTACGTTGGGTGATGGTCTTCACGCCTTCCACCAGCAAAATGCCCTCCTTGACCGTTTTCTCAATCCTGTCAAAACGGTGAGCGTCCAGATTTTCAATGCTGGCAATCTGATCGAGCAGCTTGTTTGATTTTTTCAGGTCGGTGAAAGTTAATGACTTGCGCCACAGTTCTTCGCGCTGGGTACCCGAAAAGTCATAGCCCTGAATCACGCGCCGCACCCTTTCAGCCGTAAGCGTGTCAGCGTAGTTTTCGCACTCCACCAAAATAAATTTGCGGTCGCCGCCATCTTGTTTGTTGGCTGCCAATACGGCATGGGCTGTGGTGCCTGAACCGGCAAAGGAGTCCAGTACGATGGAATGCTCGGTGGTGGCCAAAGTCAAAATGCGGGCAATAAGTCCCACTGGTTTTGGTGTAACAAACAATTCGTCACCCTTGCCAGCTCCCAAAGTTTCAGACAGTGCCTGCTTCGAGTTCCGTGTACTCCCAACATCTTGCCAGTGCCAAAGCGTTTGTGCAACGACACCGTCTTTGACCTCCGACAGAAATCTCTTAATACCAGGTCTGTTTTCACCAGATTCGCCCCACCAGATTCGACCATCCTGATCCAACTGATCAAATTTATCTTTGCTAACGCGCCAATAACTCCCTGCCGGTGGCCCGTCGATGACTTTCCCTATCCGTGTAGTAATCGGGTACATACCTTGCGCATAGAAGTTCCGTGCAGCCAAGTCACTGAGCAACCATGCCCCTCTTGCATCACCGTCTGGGTTCTTGTAACGGGCCAACATCTCTTCCGTGCGAGGGAGTAAATTCATGCGCCACACTTCTGAATTTTTCGCGTAAATCAAAACATAGTCGTGATCTACGCTAAAGTGTTCAGCCGTGTTTTTTGGACTATCCATCTTGTGCCAGATACAGCAAGCAATGAAGTTTTGCTCGCCAAAAATACTATCCAGCATACCCCTCGCTCGGTGCATTTCATTGTCATCGAGTGTGACCCACAAGCTGCCTGCCTCGCCCAGCAGTTCGTGAAGCAACCTTAAACGCGGCCACATCATGGCGCACCATTTGTCGTGTCGTAGCCCGTCCTCAATACCAATCGGGTTGGATTTCAACCACTCCTGCACCACAGGACTGTTCACGTTGTCGTTGTAGCACCAGCCCTCATTGCCCGTGTTGTAGGGTGGGTCAATAAAAATGCAATCCACCTTACCGGCATACATTGGCAAAAGGGCTTTGAGGGCGTGGAGGTTGTCCCCCTGAATGATCAGGTTGCCATCCAGTCGGACATTGCCAATGGATTTTTCGGCTTCTGGCACCAGGGGACGGTGCGGCACTGCCAGATGGTGGTTATAGACAAATTCCTTACCCTTGAAATTCAGTTCCGGCATGTGATATTCCTCAATAGATGGCGACGTTGGCTCATTTCAGTACGAACACGCCGTAGCGTTCATTTTCCCCTGAAAAGACGTTGCCCTGTCCGGACACGTCAATGGATTGCCCCCTACAGCCTACGCCACAATGACTATCAAAATGATAGCTACTTACGCAAGCTGGACAAGGGCTAGAGGCCAAAATCGTTCCCATTTATCGAATTAAAATCAGTAGCAAATTCACCAGCGTACATGGCCAGGGTGCATTGGATGCGTCTTGAATCTGTCAAACTACGGCCACCTTCACAAACCATCAGGATCAACATGGCACACAACATCGGGCAAATGTTTTACTACGGTGAAAAACCCTGGCATGAACTCGGCACTGAACTAACGCATGCTGCTACTCTTGAAGAGGCTTTAAGCGCGGGCGGACTGGACTGGACGGTCAGTATGAAGCCGCTGGTGCTGGCAGGGGAATATCAATCTGATGTCCCTCAACGTCAGGCCGTTGTTCGTGATGACGTGAAGCCCGGGCTACCCGGTCGCGTGCTGGGTGTGGTTCACCCCAATTTCAAGGTATTGCAAAACCGTGACGGGGCAGCGTTGTTTGATTCCTTGTTTGGCCAAGGTAAGCGTGTCTATCACACGGGTGGCTACCTGAAAATGGGCGAAGTCGTCTGGCTGATGGCCAAACTGCCTGAAAGTATCGTCTTGCCTGGCGAAGACACGCTCGATACCTATTTGCTGTTTTCCAATAGCCATGACGGCACTTTGCCCATAGACATTCGGCTGACCACAGTGCGTGTGGTGTGCAATAACACCTTGACGCTGGCCTTGAGAAAGAAAGACCAGGCGCATGTCTTTCGGCGTGGTCACAGTGGCAGATACGAGGTCGTCAAGGCTGAAGCTGAAGCGTTCTTTGCATCGGTTCTTGCCCAACAATCCGACACCCAAACTGCCATGGAAAAACTGGTAAAAGCCAAATGCGATGATGCTGCGTTTGAGGCTTTCCTGAAAACGTTGTTACCCGACCCCACTCGGCCTGTCACGGCCAACACCAATGCGGCGGTCAATCGCGGTTACGAAACCCGTCTAGCCACCGTTGCAGATCAGCGCAACCAAATCATGCAGGTACACCTGAGAGGGCACACAGTGGCAAATCAGCCGAAGATGGTGATTGCGCCAGCCGAAAAAACCTGGTGGGGCGGTTTGAACTCCATCACGGCCTGGGTGGATCACGTCAGTGAAATTGAAGGTGACCGCTACGCAAATGCCATGTTTGGCAGTGGTGACAGGCTGAAAACAGTGGCTTATCAAAAAATACTGGGCGTGGCCGGTACAGTCTGAACGCCACAACAACTATTGATTTAATAGCTACCTACGCAGTCTGGATAAGGGCTAGAGGCCAAAATGATGCTTTTTTTAGAGGGTTTAAGGGCAATTCTTACCGTGCTGAATCAGTCGCTGCCAATTTTGTAATCAACGATTCCGACAGCCACAGTCCCACCGATTGCAATCGCCGCAGCGCTAGTTCGGTCGAATCAATCCAGCCGCGCCTTCTGGCCAACACCACAACACCTGCCGTTCCGATTACGGCGATGCCCAAAACATGGACACATCTTCGTGCTTCAAGGTCATCGACGATGGCGGTGTAGTCGCGATGATTCAGTGCAAACGAAAGTACAGCCGTTTCACCAGCACCCAGACCCCACGCCGCAACATCCGGGCTGTCGTCCACCTGTTGCCTTCGCGCCCAATCTGACCGTGGCAGGCCTTGCGTGGCTGGGTCGTCATGTGTGCTGCTGACCACTTCGACCCAGACTGCATCGGGTACCACCAGATCAGGAAACAATTGAGGCAGCAGAGGATGAAGTCCTGCCCGAAACAGCGTGATCAGGGGCGATGCGTTGATAACCACCCGTTCAAGTCGCATTGGCCAATTCCTCCAACACTTCTTCGGCTGTGTACTGGAACGCACTTACCTTGTATTGCCCCAACACGGTCATAAATTCAGCACGCGTCAGCCCCGCGATTTCCGCCGCCCTTCCCTGTGAGATACGTTCAAGTTCATACCACTTGACTGCGGCTGCAATGCGCAGTTCGCGGGTAAATTCCTGGGGGCTTTTGTGCAGTGTGGCAAACGCCGATTCGGGCATTTCCAGCGTCAGTTGCGTCATGTCACTGTCCTTTTCATGGTTTTTGACTTGGGTATTTGAATTGTCACTGCACCAACAAAAGACACAATGCCATCACCTGCAAATGGCAACACGGCAATGGTATTGCATCAAAAAAGATAGCTGCTTACGCAAGTGGGGTAAGGGCTAGAGGCCAAAATCGGTGAAAAAATTAGCCGTGTGAATGGCGATGGTTCGTTGGGTGATTCTTTGATTTTCAAACTACTGCCGCGTTCACAATTCAGCGCTTAGTCTATGGTTATTGGCACGACAAAACCTGCAGCGTAATCCATCTGCACTTTGGTGGTGGGGCGCTGGGAGTCAGTTTGACTGGGTTAGAGCTGCTGGGCAACAGCAAAATGGAGCTTCGATCGCTTCAGTTAGTGTGGATACGATAGCATTTTCGGTGCGGTAAAACCGTGCTACCTTGACGTGTTAAACCTCCGTCCCTCGTCTCGTCTGGAAAGCAGAGCATGTGATCTGTTTCCATAGACCTCAGCACAACGTTGTACCCATTGAACAATGCACGTTCCGGACTATCGGCATTTTTTGTTTCAAACTGGTATTGCCACTGAATAGCAAAATTATGAGCTGTCTGCCTTTGTTGTTCATTTGTAGTGCGCGCTGCCACCATTGCCCTCCCCCAAGCGACGACATCTTCGACATTCTGATTTCCTGCAACGCCATTAGCTATTAAATACTCCTGTTCACCTTTACCATAATTTGGGTCATCATATGGGTTAGTTTGAGCGTCTGGTAATTGAACCGGACTTGCCGCCTCCGTCTGCCGCTTGGTATCGTTCTGTTGGTACCATAGCCATGCAAAAACAGCCACGATAACAATAAGCCACGCCGCAATGTTTTCTCGCCATGATGGAAAAAAGAATGTACTGAGGAATATTCTGTCGCATGTTCTGGAGTGTGTTCTGAATATGCCGGTAGGTTGCGGCACATCTTGCACATCAGTTTCAGCATTACCTACGGCATGAGGTTGTGTGTTTTTCCATACCGCATTCAATCCAATGGCCTCGGCGCGAATCCTGATGTAGGTGGCCTTTGCTTTGGCTTCGTCACCACCCGAATCAGCAAAAGAACGTGCCCAAACGCCTTTATCCAATCTGCCTTCTTCGATTTCGGAAAGGGCGGCAGCGTAGAGGGCGTTGTCAATTGGTGATATTTGAGTCGGCGTTGGAATTGGCGATTGCGTGAGTGTGCAGTTTGTCCGCAGCTTTTTTCGACCATGGTACACACCAAAACTTGAACCAATTAAAGCCCAAGCAATCCCATTTTTAAGCAAGTTAAAAGTTGTGGTTGCAGTATCAGCATTAGAAAATGTAGAAAGCAGAAAAACGGCAATGCCTACTCCAAAAAACCAACCAGCAAGGAATGCTATCAAGAAGCCAACTATCGCTCGCCAAACGGGCGCACCTGTCGAGCAAATCCAATACGATACGCCATATGCGATACCCGCTATCAATACAAATGGAAGCATTTCAAAAGCCCTTCATTGACCTGCGCTGTGCGGCTCTAGAAACAGGTTGTTATAGCGCTACAAGTGCTTAGGCATACAGTTTACACACGTCAATCAGGATATCCCGCGATGTTGCTGGTACACACAAAGAAAGACTCGGTAAGTTTGTGTTTTCTGCCTGTAACGCACATGGCATAAGCGTTGGTAGCTATTAAATATGAAGCATTGTCGTGGAGCATATCAATTCTCAGCATGTTGTGCCACCACAAACGCAACACACACCACCCACCCCGCAAAGTCTGCCGGTACGCCAGCCTCAAGCTGTGCCTGTTCGCTTGTCTGCCCATCTTTGAGGATCAACATCCTGAATGGTTTCTCATGGGGTTTGATATGAGCTTCCAGGTCGCTGATACGCTTTTCAAGTGTTGCCATTTTGCTTGTCCTCCAGTTTTGTAATTCGTGCCATCAGTTCGTCAAGCTCAGTCACCCGCGCCAGAGTACCAATGGCACCCAGCAATGCAGCCCCTTGGCCAGGCGCCAGTTCACCCGTCCCCACAGCAGCCAGCACAGCCCGGCCTTGGTCGCTCAATGAGCCACGCGGCAGGGTGGCGTTGTTCACGACCAAAGCGGTCAGCAGTTCACGCGACAACCCCACTTTGTCCAGGACGGCCTTTTGCTTGGCAGAGCCACTCAACCCACGAAACTCGGACACAAATTCGCGGATGGTTCTATTGCTGGTTGCGCCATTGGCAATGTAGCCTGCAATCAATCGCTCCAACCTGTCCGAGGTGTACCAATGGGCTCTGGTCGGGTCTGATGGCTTCCATTTTGGCCAATCCTGTGCCGTGGCATCTACCGCGATATGTTCACCAAACCAGTCCAGTGAAAGCATCAGGTGCGGGTTCAGCCAGGTGTAGTCGGCTGCCATTTGTAAAAATTTGGCTTTTGCTGCGTGAAGGTTTGACCTTGGTGAATCTGGCCATTGAACACGCAAACGAGTGCCTTTTTTACTTTCCACCGATGTCTCGGTGTGTTCGATCACGGGTTCTTGCCGGATGCGATCCACCGAGAAGTCAATCACATGGTGCATACCCATGGCCTCAATCTCGACGCGCCCCTGTTCGCCATCGAGTACAAAAGGCATCGCCACGATGGTTTTGAGGGCATTGCCCTGTGCGCCGCGTGTGGGTGAAATATAGGCTTCGCGGCTGGATGTACGAACCTGAAAATCCAGAACATCCATGATCGTTGAAGATGGCAGACCGGGGCCGTTGTCAATGACGGTGATGCCGCTTTCATCCACGGTGATGGTGACCATGGGGGCAGTGTTGGCCTCCTCGCAAGCATCAATGGCGTTGTCCACCAGTTCCTTGAGAACGACAAGCGGCCACGCATCACGATGGTGACCTGTCTGGGCGACCAGTTCCTTTTCGCTGGCAAAGTCCAAAAGGCGACTTGTCTTGAACGTGGTGCGTTGCAATGTTGGCTTGGCAGGGGTCAATGTCAAATTAGCCATGGATGACCTCCACGACAGTGACAATGATCTGAACAGCAAGTACGATCATCAAGGCCATCATGGCGACGTCAAATTGCAGAAGAAAACGCCCTGTAGCGCGCATCAGGCTTGTGTATGCAGCTATGAATCTTGAAGCGAACGCTGGACGGTCAAGGGCTTGATTTGTGTGGCTGTCTGCGACAGTAAGAATTTGGGTTGTCATTTTTAAGCGACTCCCAAAAGGCGTTTGATGTCTGCGACTGGCCACGCGAGACGACCATTGACCCGGATAGGCCTGATCGGGCCGTTCTCAAGGCAAGCCCAAATCCGCATTGTCTGGTTTTTGCGGCCCAGCAGATGCCCAGCAGATGCCCAGCATGGCTGGTGTTGATGTGGGTGCGTGTTTCACTTGCCAGCGGTGGGTAAGTTTGCGGCGCGTGCTCCTCGAAATGAGTGAGTTGCTTTTGGTTGGTAGTTTTGCGTTCCATACTCGAAATCCTTCTGCCTTGCGGCGTTGTTTATGAAGGTTTCCGAGTATTCACATATTTCAAAAAAATGCAAACCTTAGCGGTTTTCACTGTTGGAATGATTCTTGCTGAGCAAGGAATGGCGCCAATCTGCGGTATGCCTGGGTGCAATGCCGCACAGGATGAAGATGACGATCCGTTGGCTTTTACGGATTTGTCTGGCTTGACGCCTGAAGAGGTGGCTGTATCTGGGTAAGATGATGCACAAGGACACCATTTTGTTGAACGCCCGCCATGACACTGAAAATGAATCAGAAAGAAACTATGAACGAATCATCGAACTCACAAAAGCAGCCTTCACAGAACGCTTTGGCAGCATCATCGGCCATGAAGCTCATCCAAGACAAAATCTTGAGCCAGGGCGGTCAAAAGCAGTCATTGGAAGCCATCAGAATGGCAGCCAGGATGATGGTTTCCAAGGCAGTGCGTGAGAGTACGAAGGGCTGAAAAATCCAAACGCGATGATTTGCAGGCGCAGCAAGACCGAGTCGCCAACTCTAAAGCACTTGATGGGCGTGAACAAATTGACAAAGAGTCCAGTCACCAAAGACTGACTGCGTCGGTTGCTCCAAAGCAGCCCAAGGTTACCTGTGGCGGCTGTTCACTATGGAAAATGTACAGGCCGAGATTGACAAACACATTGAAGGCGGCGCAAATGCCTAAGGCGCAATTGGGCACGTACCATATTCACGGTGGGTTTTAGAAGGACTATGGCGATATTTTGACAAAAAAACAGCCACATCTGTTTTAGGACGATCTGGACTGCAATTGTCCAGGCTGCTAGCAGCCTGTCGGACTTGATTGGTAAGTTATTGATTTATAAAAATAATTATAAATTTACACAATTGAGAAAATCCTTAAAAATCAATTTGTTATACCCTCAAGTCCGACAGGCTGCTAGAACTTCAGGGGCATGAAAAGACATTAACAGAAAAAACCTTGCTGGCACCGAAGTGCAAAAGTATTTTCCGCAGCTATAGCACATCCACCAAAGGCTTACCCACCAATCAAGTCCAGAGGGGTGCGATTCAAAGTGATGTGGAATGCATTGCCCGAAACCTGGGGGCGAGGGCATCTTGCCCTTGATACGCCCTCGTTCCCAGTGTCCCACATCACTTTGAATCGCACCCAGTCCAGAGCATAGTCGATGCCATTCGTTCACGTTGGGTAAACGCACCCAACATCTTGGTGGCCGTTAGCATGAACGACACCAAGATACCACAGGCAATGAGAGAGCAAGAAGAGTTAATATTTGACTTTTCAGACAGAGATACCATCCGAATTAACTGGTGCAAAAACTGTTAAGCAGCCATCGCTGGAGTGACCATTCGCTTACGCCTCAATGCCTTAGGCTTGGATACCTTGACAGTAGGACTCATGTCGGCAGTGGCAGCCATGTCAATCAGTGTGTCAATAGAGAACAAATTTATCTTGCCTCGCATCAAGTCTGATATGCGGGGTTGTGTCACGCCAAACAGGGCAGATGCTTCACTCTGCGTCATTCCACGGCCATGGATGACCTCAGTCAAAGCCATCATCAATTCAGAGCGTACACGCATACAAGCGG